>NZ_CFIGVI010000009.1:0-14334 GCF_984588085.1 Wandonia sp. | reverse complement strand
GACGGAAGACGTAACGTTCTTCTTCCTACAAACGTAGTGAGCTTTGATCCGCATATTGGTGTGGAGATCGGGTTTAAGAATATTGTTGCTGTACGTTGTGGATTTGGTAATTTCCAATATGTTACCAACTTTGATGAGAGCAGACAGTTAACTTTTCAACCAAATATTGGTTTAGGAGTTCATTTTAAAGGAGTACACGTGGATTATGCCTTTACGGATATAGGTGATGCATCTGTTGCCTTGTATTCTCACGTAATTTCCCTTAAATTAGACTTGAAAAAACCTAAAGGCAAAAAGAAAGCCGAAGACACTTAAATCGTTAGCCTATGCGAGTAATTTTACTACTTGTCGCAATTTTATCAATGATTCCATCATTTGCTCAGGTATTTGGTAATGAGTGGATTGATTATAATCAAAGATATTACACATTTAAGATTTGGGAGGACGGAGTATACCGGATTTATCAGGAAGATCTTGTGAATTCAGGAGTTCCGATAGAAACGGTCCCGGTAAACAGAATTCAGATTTTCGGAAAAGAGAAAGAGCTTCCTGTATATGTGCAGGATAATGGAAATGGCGTATTTGAAGCGGGAGAGTATATAGAGTTTTACGCTGAAAAAAATACGGGATGGATTGATTCTATTTTGTATCAAAACCCGGACGCTAGTGCTAATCCGGCTTATAGCCTTTATAATGATACTTTACAATACTTTCTGTCCTGGACAACAAATACTTTAGGAAAAAGATATGTTCAGGAGACAGATGTAAATTATTCATCCTGGCCGGCAAGTCCTTATGTTTGGGGTAAGTCCATCGTTAGTCCGAACAATTTTTATCTGGATGGCCGAAAGGAAGCAGGCTCAAGTTCCTCTTTTTTTGTAGAGGGAGAAGGATGGGGAAACGGGCATGTTAATGGTGTTCCAAATGGAGCCTCACAGAATTTCTCCATGTCTATTCCGGGTTACTACTCAGGTTCCGGAGCTCCACCATCTGTGGTTCATGCTAAAGTCACGTCAAATTCAAATGCCGCCGCCAGTGGAGTGAATAACCATCATTTGCGCTTATTCTTTAATGGAAGCCTTATGGTGGATACGCTGTTCAATGGGTATAAACAGATAAGAAGTACAAAGAGCTTCAGTTCTTCGCTGCTTACAGGTCCCAATGCTGTTATTAATATGACGGTTGTTAATGATTTGGGAGCGGCGACCGATTATCAGGCATTTACATACGGACAAATCGAATATCCGAGAAACTTGTCTGTTGATGGACGTTTTCTGAAATTCAGGCTTGAGCAAGGGACAACGGCAAAATCACGTTTAGAGTTACTTAATTTTGCTGGTACGAATCCCGTAGGGTATGTCTGGGGAGGAACCGTTCCACGAAGAATCCCTATTGTAGGGTCAGGTACGCGTTATGCAGTTGTTCCAAATTCAGTTAACGGTATTCAACACATGGTTGTAGTTACTGAAGAAGCAATTCGTTCAGTTTCGGGCGGCTTTCAGGCAGTAAACGGGAATGGGTTCTTTACCAATTATATGACGCAGAACTATGAAAGTTCCGTTTTAATGATCTATCCGTCCCGGTTGGCTCAGTCGGCAGCTCAGTATCGGGATTATCGCCAGAGTTCAACCGGAGGTAACTATAATGTTGTCTTTGTTAATGCGGATGAATTATACTTACAATTCGGAGGGGGAGTCGAAAAACACGTATTGGGAGTACGGCGATTTGCTCACCTGGCTTATAACCTGGCATCTGCAAAACCACTTGCTCTGTTTCTTATAGGAAAAGGTATTCGCGAAGCCAATGAAGGTTCGGGATCCATTGCCGGAGCGAGAAAAAGCACTACTTCATTCAGAGATAATTTGGTTCCCTCGTTTGGTTATCCGTCTTCCGATATCTGTATTACCGCTGGTCTGGAAGGAACACACTGGGAACCTCTGATTCCTACCGGACGTATTGCTGCTAACTCCAATGAAGAAGTATTGGTGTATCTTTCTAAGGTACAGGAGAGCGTGCTGGAACAAGATCCGTTTAGTATTTACAACTCTGCTTCCAAAGACTGGCAAAAGCACGTACTGCATTTTGGTGGAGGATCTTCACCGGGTGAAATCAACACGATTCGCAGTTATCTGGAAAACATGAAAGTACATCCGGAACGGGAAAAATTCGGCGGCTATGTACACACTTATATTAAAGAAAGTTCAGATCCGTTTGACCCAGTGTTGTTGAACGAGGTGAAAGAAAGAATTGACGAAGGTGTTTCGGTGATGACGTTTTTCTCACATGCTGCACCCGGAGGATTTGAAATAAATATTGATGAACCCGATAGTTGGAGTAATTCAGGACGTTATCCTTTGGTAATTGGTAATGCCTGTTATACGGGAGATATTTTTCTGCCGAATGCCCCTTCTGCTTCCGAGAAATTCGTACTTATACCGGAGAAAGGCGCAATAGCATTTTTATCTACTGTAAAACTTGGTTTTGCTTCTTATCTGCATACCTATTCGAATGAATTCTACCGGCAGTTTGCAAAGAACTCATACGGTTCCGGTTTAGGTGAACAAATTCGGTCAACGGTGGTACAGGTACAGAATACCATCAGTAATTTCATCATGGAAACTACCTGTACGCAGATGACGCTTCATGGTGATCCTTTGGTGAAAATTAATCCGCACAACAACCCTGAGATTGAAATTACAGAACAAAGCATTTCTTTTTCACCCTCCGAACTTGATTTAAGTGTCGATGAGTTTGAATTGAAACTGGTGGTTAAAAATCTGGGGCAATCGATCATTGATTCCATAAATGTTGAGGTGCGGAGACAATTCCCCGGGCAATCGGCAGATTCATTATACAGAAAAGTGATTCCTCGTTTGGATTATATTGACACGGTTGTTTTTACGATGCCGTTGCAACCAAATGTTGCAGTCGGACTGAACCAGTTTGAAGTTGCAGTAGATATTCCATCTTACATACCAGAACAATATGATGAGGTAGACAATAACCGGATTGTTCGGACATTTTTTATCGATGTGGACGGAATAGTTCCTGTTTTACCTTATGATTTTGCTGTGGTACCTCGTGATAGTGTTGTGATTAAGGCTTCAACTGTAAATCCTGTTGCTGAATTTAACACCTATCGTTTTGAGATTGATACAACGGATCTTTTTAACTCTCCATTCCGCAAGTATGCACTAGTTTCGGGAGAAGGAGGAGTGAAAGAAGTATTTCCTTCAGTATGGAGAAACAGTAACTCAGGAAGTGTCTCTCCTTTAGTGTGTGCAGATAGTATGGTGTATTTCTGGCGTGTAGCAATTGAGGGATCTGATCCGGATTGGAGAGAGAACTCATTTCAATATATCCATGATAAAGAAGGATGGGGGCAGGATCATTTTTTCCAGTTCAAGAAAAACACCTTTACTTTTTTGGATTATGACAGGTCGATTCGTCAAAAAGATTTTGAAACGTACAGTGGTACTGTAAAGTGTGACGTCTGGGATAATGCGAGTAACGTAACTACGTTTTCCGAAACACAATGGTTCATCAATAATACGATGATTGATTATGATATGTGTGGAACATCTCCTTCGTTGCATGTCGCTGTTTTAGATCCCATCACACTGGAGCCATGGTACTCCCGTGGAATACAAAACGGGCAGGAAGTGAATTCTGATAAGAACTTCAATAATGCGAACGATCTTAGTAACTCGCCTCCTTGCCGGGAGCGTCCGGAAGGATATTTTGTTTTCAGACAAAATTCTTTGCAGCAACTTCAGGCGTTCGAGAATATGATAATGAATGAAATTCCTGACAGTGCGTATGTATTGATCTATTCAACCATTCGTGCGGATTACACCTCGTGGGATGCGTTGTATCCGCAAGTCTATAATGTGTTTCAGGCATTAGGTTCAGACTCTGTCTATCAGGGTCGGGATAACCGAGCCTTCATTTTCTTTGGAAAAAAAGGGACAGATGTATATAATGAAGAGGTTGTGGCACAAGTGCCGGGAGAATTAATTTCGTTGAGTGCTCCGGTTTTTGGAGTGGATTACTTTGGTCAGGAGAGATCGGTATTGATAGGTCCGGCGGCTTCGTGGGAAGCAGTATACTGGAAACAGGATCCGTTGGAAGTTCCACCTGGTGATACAACAAGACTCTTGATTTCGGGATTAGATGTATATGGGAATGTGCAGTCTGTTATAGACACCATGTTTACACGGAAGGATTCGATTATCAACCTGTATAATCTTATGGATGCATCTCTAATGCCCTATTTGCGTCTGGAAGCACGATATGAAGATAAATCTTTCCTCACACCTGCTCAGATAGATCGTTGGCATGTGTTGTATGAGCAACTTCCGGAAGCCGCTATTGACGGAACAAACGGTTTCTATTGGTCTGCGAGCTCGGATACTGTCCCCGAGGGAACATCGCTTTCGTTTGCAGTTGATGTCAGAAATATCAGTGAGCGACACATGGATTCATTGTTGGTGAAATATTGGGTGCAGAATCAGAACCAGGAGATTATTCCCATAGCTTATCCCCGACAGGATTCATTAAGGATAGGAGAGGTTTTGAGAGATACCATTACATTCGAGACGTATGGAATGTCAGGGTTGAACTCACTCTGGATGGAAGTCAATCCGTATATTATGGGAAGTACAGTTGTAACAGATCAGCCGGAACAGTTCCACTTTAATAATATCATGCAGATTCCATTTTTTGTTTCAAAAGATAATATCAACCCGTTACTGGATGTTACTTTTGATGGAGTACATATTTTGAATGGAGATATCGTAAGTCCGAAAAGTGAGATCGTAATTTCATTAAAGGACGAAAATCCTTTCCTCTTAATGAGTCAGGATGCAGATACTTCTTTGTTTGCAGTTTACCTGAAGCACCCGGATGGGGTTCAAAAGAGAGTCCCTTTTATTGACGGAGACGGGAAACAACTGATGGATTGGATTCCGGCTTCTGATAGCTATAACAAATTTAAGATCATTTACCATGGAGACTTCCCGGTTGACGGTGAATATATGCTGTTGGTGCAGGGTACCGACCTTTCCGGCAATTTATCCGGAGATCTTGAGTATAGAATCGGTTTTGAAGTAATTCATGAATCCACGATTACGTACCTGATGAATTATCCTAATCCGTTTAGCACAAGAACAAAGTTTGTGTTTACGTTAACGGGTGACAGAGTTCCTGATCATATGATTATTCAGATTATGACAGTGACCGGGAAGGTTGTTCGCGAAATTACAATGAATGAATTGGGTCCTGTACGTATAGGTCGGAACATTACAGAATATGCATGGGATGGGAGAGATGAGTTCGGAGATCTCTTAGCTAATGGAGTGTATTTGTACCGGGTGTTGACGGATTTGGATGGAGATAAGATAAAGCATAGAGACTCAGGAGCTGATCAATTCTTTAAGAAAGAATTTGGAAAGATGTATTTACTGCGTTAACATTTGGAATGGGAATTCAATGGTCTTGAATTACAAACTTTTTTTATCTTTCTGTATCACAATCTTTTATTGGTTTTTACAGGGCGCTGTTTAACAAAAATTAGGTTAAAATTAGATTTGGAAGTGCAATAATCGGTTTTAATATAAGCTGCTTCTTCATGATAAATTAGCTAACTTTGAGGAGAATATAATTTACAAATCCGGTTTCCCGAATTCATGAAACAAATAACTTTTTTTCTGTTTTTATTTGCTGGCGTTTTAGCGTACGGTCAAAACAATGTTTCCTGGTCGTATGAATACGATCGTAAGGCAAAAGAGGTGAAAATTTATGCTGATATTGAAGAAGGCTGGCACTTGTATTCTCAGATATTGAAAAATGATATTGGACCGATTCCGACTACGTTTGAATTTGAGAAGAATCAGGATGTAACAGTAGTTGGTAAAGTTCAGCAGCCAAAAGCAATAGAAGCGTATGACGCAAACTTTGGTGCAAATCTTGATTATTTTGAAGGAGAAGTAACTTTTTCTCAAAAGGTAAAAGTGAAAAAAGATACCGTTCTTTCCGGTTCGGTATATTACATGGTGTGTGATGACCAGAGCTGTTTACCACCAACGGAAGTGAAATTTGAAATTACGGTCAAAAAATAGAAATTGAATTATGACATACACTAAAATGATAACATCGTTTTTTGCTGTACTATTCAGTGCGATGGCTTTCGGTCAACCGGGAGACAGTTGGAAGAATTATGTTACGTGGAGTTTTTCTGTAGATTACCATGATAATTGCGAAGCTACTTTGAATGCTACGGCAAAATTAGCTGAGCATTGGCATATCTTCTCGATAACACACGATCCGGATAAAGCAGACTTTATTGGAATGCCGACTACACTGACGTTTTCAAAAAGTGCCTCTTATGATCTGGTGGGAAAGGTAAAAGAATCTAAGAAGCCCATCGTCTTTAAAGATGACTTTGGTGAGCAGGTTTACCATGAAAAACAAGTTACTTTTTCGCAACGAATTAAGTTAAAGACAGACGGAGAATTTGACGTTAAAATGGAGTACGAATTCCAGATTTGTGACGAGAACGGCTGTCTGTTTCCTCCGGCACCGGATCATACGTTTAAAATTAAGGCAAATACCAACTGTGGAGTTGTTAAACCTGCCGAAAATAAAGAACAAACGGGTGATAATTCTTCGCAAACAGAAGAGAATTCGACACCTGATAAAATAGCTGCTTCAGACGGGACGGTTGTTACTGCTCCACAAGATAGTACAGAAAAAACAGCAAAGAAGGAGGGGACGGCGTTTGTTCCGATTGATAATTCAAAAGACGCAAGCAGTGAAAAAGAAGTGAATTTATGGTTGATTTTCCTGGCAGGCTTTGGTGCCGGGTTAGCCGCTTTGTTTACACCCTGTGTTTTCCCCATGATTCCAATGACAGTAACTTTTTTTACCAAGCAGTCCGGATCGCGGGCAAAAGGAATAGGAAATGCGGTTATCTACGGATTGTCAATTATTGTTATTTATGTTTCCATCGGATTGCTGATTAATCTTCTTACGGATAATGCTTCTGTTGTGTATGAGGTCTCTACGAGTGCTACACTGAATCTGATATTCTTTGCTATTTTCATCATTTTTGCCTTTTCTTTTTTGGGTGCTTTTGAAATCCAACTGCCAACTTCGTGGATTAATAAAACCGATGCCCAGGCAGATAGAGGAGGACTTATTGGAATATTCTTTATGGCAATAACGCTTGTTCTGGTCTCTTTCTCGTGTACAGGACCAATTGTGGGGACAGCACTTGTAGAAGCAATAGCTTCCGGCTCTGTGATTGCTCCAGCAGTAATAATGGGAGGTTTTGCAACAGCGTTGGCTCTTCCATTTACTTTGTTTGCCATATTCCCAAGTTGGTTGAAAAATCTTCCACAGTCGGGAGGTTGGTTGAATAGTGTTAAGGTGGTTTTGGGACTTCTTGAAATTGCATTGGCGATGAAGTTCCTGAGTATGGTCGACCTTGCTTATCACTGGGATATTCTTACACGCGAAATCTTTGTGGCAGTTTGGGTTGTTGTTTTTGTAATCATTGGGATTTACCTGTTGGGGAAAATTCAGTTTTCGCACGATTCGCCGGTTGAGAAACTTACAGTAACACGTTTTATGTTTGCCTTAACAGCCTTGGTTTTTGCCGTTTATTTATTGCCGGGTATGTGGGGAGCGCCTTTGTCAATGATTGACGGAGTTGCACCGCCACGAACACATTCAGAAGATAATTTCCGTTTTGTGAAAGGAAATCCGGAGTTTGAGGTAACTGATTTATTTACGGAATATCGCTCACACATGCACGAAGTAGGAGATGGTTCGGTTCTTGTCTTCCATGATCTTGAAAAAGCTCAGGAATATGCAGAAAAAGTTGATAAGCCGGTCCTGTTAGACTTTACAGGACACTCATGTGCGAATTGTCGTAAGATGGAGTCAACGGTTTGGATCAATGATAAAATTCGCCCGATACTTCAAAACGAAGTGGTAATTGCTTCGTTGTATTGCGATGACAGGGAAAAGCTTCCGGAAGAGGAGCAGGTATATTCAGAAAACCTTGGTGGAAAAATGAAGACGGTGGGGAACAAATGGTCAGATTTCCAGATTGGTAAATATGGACAAATCTCACAACCGTTATATGTTATGACGCACTGGGATGGAAGTGATCTTTCAGAACCTTTGGGGTATGAGCCTAATATTGGGAATTATCTTTCTTTCCTCCGTAAAGGAATTGAAAACTACAAGAAGTACCAAAGTACTATGGAGTAGATGTAGATAGAATTTGATTGTAAATAAAAAGCGGGAGATTTTTAATTTCCCGCTTTTTTATGGATTGTTTTTTTATCCTTTCAGTACCTTCAAAAAGGTCATCCACATAAGTTTTAAGTCATGCAGAAGCGTTGGGTTTTGCAGGTATTTTTTGTTAAGATCTATCTTTGCGGGCATAACTTCATGGATATATGTTTCCCGCGGGTTTTCAGCTGCTCCCAGGATTTCATTTTCATGAAAATATTCAAGTGAAGCATAGTCTGTAATTCCTGGACGAACGTTTAAGATCTCACGTTGCTGCGTAGTATACAGATCAACGTATTCCTGTACCTCCGGACGAGGCCCTACTATAGACATGTCACCGATGAGAACATTCCAGAACTGAGTGAATTCATCCAGTTTCGTTTTTCGAAGGAAATAACCGACACGGGTAATCCGGGGATCACGCATTCCAACAGTTAGTTTTCCTGTTTTATCGGCATCTGTTCGCATGGTTCTGAACTTCAACAACCGAAAAACTTTCCCGTTTTTCCCAACCCGTTCCTGCCGATAAAAAATAGTCCCTTTCGAATCGAGTTTAATAGCAAGAGCGATCAATATTCCAAAAGGGAGAAAAACAGAAAGAATGATCAGAGAGACTACTATGTCAAAACACCTTTTCACCCTTTTACCTGATGTACGGCACGTTTAACAGCTCCAATAACCTGATCGACCTGTTCGTCGCTTAAATCATAGTAAACAGGTAAGGAAATCTCATTGTGGTATTTGTTCCACGCTTCCGGAAAATCGGCAATTGAATACCCCAGATTCTTATATGCTGTTAGAATTGGAAGAGGTTGAAAATGTACATTAACTGATACATCCTGATCAAAAATTGCCTGCATGATACGATCGCGTTCTCCTTCCGTTATGTCATCAATACGTAACAGATATAAATGATACGAACTAATCTTCGTATCCGTTGTATATGGAGGCAAAATAGCCCAGGAATCATCCTTAAAACCATTTTCGTATCTGTCGAAAATCTCTTTTCTTCGCGGAAGATTTTCTGAGTCATAACGTTCTAATTCGATCAGACCAATGGCTGCCTGAATATCAGTCATATTACATTTGAAGCCTGGTTCCACCACATCGTATCGCCAGTTCCCTTTTTGGGTTTTGGCCAGAGCGTCCTTCGATTGCCCGTGTAGTATTTTTATACAGAGATCCTTATAGATTTGCTCGTTATCAAAGGGAGCAGGCATATTCAGACAAATAGCACCACCTTCTGCGGTTGTCAGGTTTTTCACGGCATGAAATGAGAATACTGTGATGTCTGCCAGACTTCCGGAAGTACGACCTTTATATTTTGCTCCAAAACTATGTGCAGCATCAGATAATACAGCAATTCTACCTAACTGCTTTTGAAGTTCGTTACCGGGGGAGAATTGCGAACGGATACCCTCTTCATTGACAAGATTATAAATTTCGTCATAGTCACAGGGAAAACCACCTATGTCAACACCCATTACAGCTTTTGTGCGAGGAGTAATGGCTTTACGTATCGCATCAACCGAAATATTGAAATCTGATGCATTAAGATCCACCATAACCGGTTTAGCCCCGCAGTGCAAAATTACATTCGCACTTGCACAATAAGTATAAGCAGGAAGAATCACTTCATCACCTTCAGTAATTCCCAACCATCTTAACATTACTTCCATTCCGGCAGTCCAAGAACTTACTGCTACTGTATGTTCCACTCCGCAGTAGGCAGAAATCTTTTTTTCGAATTCCTTTGTGCGGGGACCGGTCGTGATCCAGCCACTTTCCAAAGCTTTGGTAACTTCATCAATTACGCGCTTGTCAATACGTGGAGGAGAAAATGGAATCATGATAACAGTATTTTTTGGCAAATTTAGAGAAAAGAATGAATGTTGATGTAGCCAGAGAAGATTATTAGACGTATTTGCAGGAATAGAGAGCTGTTGAGTTCTGGCTACTATAGCCTTTAATAGGAAAGAGCGTATTATCGCAACGAAAAAGAAAGAGTATAAAAAAAGCCGGTATTACCGGCTTTTCTAGATCACAACAAATTCATTATTACAATAATGTTGTCGGGCAGACATAATCTGAAATCGTAAACTTTTCAGATTCTTTTATTGCTTTAAAACCACCCTTTACATCAATAAGATTTTCGTATCCGCGTGCTTTGAGAGTTGAGATAAATATCATCGAACGATACCCTCCTGCACAATGCACATGATAAGTTTTATTCTTATCCACCTTTAACATGCTTTCATTCAGGTAATCCAAAGGAGCATTTTCAGCCCCGATAATATGCTCACTTTGATATTCACTTGCTTTGCGTACATCAAGAATAGTAGGGGATTCGACTTCTGCAAGTTCCTCTGCTGAAATAGAAGTAATGGTATCTACTTCAAAATTCTCTTTTTGCCAGGCATCAAATCCTCCTTTAAGGTAGCCAATAGCATAATCATATCCTACGCGGGCAAGACGTGTAATAACTTCTTCTTCCCGCCCTTCATCAGCGATAACCAGAATTTCTTGTTTTACATCCGGGATAAGCGTTCCTACCCATACGGCAAAGCTTCCATCAATTCCAATATTGATCGAGTTTGGAATGAAGCCTTTCGCAAAAGTTTGTGGTGCACGTGTATCCAGCAGTAAAACATCACGGTCGTTAGCTACTGCTTCAAATTCCTTCGGAGAAAGAGCTTTTGTACCTCTCTCCAATACCTCGTCAATACTGTCATATCCCTTGATATTCATCAGTACATTTTGAGGGAAATATCCCGGAGGAGGGGTCAGACCTGTAAGTACTTCTTTAATAAACTCTTCTTTTGTCATCGGTTGAAGAGCATAATTGGTTTTCTTTTGATTTCCCAATGTATCAGAAGTTTCCTTACTCATATTTTTTCCACAGGCAGACCCTGCTCCATGCGCTGGATAGACAATTAGATCATCTGACAAAGGAATAAGCTTATTGTGAAGTGAATCGTACAGGTGAGCTGCTAATTTTTCCTGAGTAAGATCTTTCACTACTTTTTGTGCAAGATCAGGACGACCTACATCCCCGATAAAGAGTGTATCTCCTGTGAAAATAGCGACCTCTTTCCCATTTTCATCAGATAAGAGGAAACAGCTACTTTCCATTGTATGTCCGGGGGTGTGAATCACCTTAATTTCGATATCTCCTAATTTGAAAACCTGATTGTCTTCAGCAATAATAGCATCAAACCCAAGTTCCATTTGTGTTGGTCCGAATACGATTTGAGCACCTGTTTTAGACGCAAGATCTTTGTGTCCGGAAACAAAGTCAGCGTGAAAATGTGTTTCAAAAATATATTTGATCGTTGCTCCATTCTTTTCAGCCTGATCAATATAAGGTTGTACTTCACGAAGTGGGTCTATGATAGCGACTTCATTTCCCGACTGAATGTAATACGCTCCCTGAGCCAGACATCCTGTATAAATTTGTTCTATTTTCATATCTTTTATTTTTCTTGTGAATAATTCCAATCAACGGTACAAAGATCGAAAGTTTTCAGGGCTTAAAAAGTGATATTCGTCACAGATCTTCATATTTTCATCTAACCGTTGCTCATCTTATTTCAAACGAGAGCTAAAAATACGCATTTTATGACATTTTTCCATCCTTAATGGGAGGAGAGCTTATCAGATTTGGCAGCAGACTGAGCAAAAATGCTACTGGAATTATTCCGGCTTGTGTTTCCAAAAATGATTCTGTAAGAAGAGAGAGAAAGAGGCTGATACAAATAAGTCGTTTTATAAATGACAAGCTTCCCGAAGCTCTGATATAAGAAATAATAAATAGAAGTAGAAGCACAAGAAATCCGGGTAATCCAATAGCAAGATAAGTATTCAGAAATTGGTTGTGAGCATTCAGATTCAGCTCAGCGACTCCGATATAACCTTTCTCGTAATTGCGTTGTTGTAGTTGATCTTTAATATCTCCCGTTCCCACACCGAGAACAGGGTTCTCTTTGATTAATTCAGTAGTTGTTTCCCACATGAGAAGCCTTGCCGTATTACTTTCTACGGATTTTACATCCAGGTTTTCATGGTGAACAAGTGTGCGGAGAGAAGCCTTGACTCTGGATGACAGAGAAGGGGTGAATAGAAGAGTCAAAATAGTAATTAAGGTTACAGTCAGTAAAATGATGCTTCCCAACACAATTTTTCGTTTGACCAGTATTAAACGAATAATCAGAGCCAGCGTAATCAGGATAAGAATAATAAATCCCATTTTAGATCCTGTCATGAGAACAGCTCCAAAGAATAGGAGAGAGAAAAATCCGTATAAAATTCGATGTTTTTTCCCCTTAAATACTTCATGCGCACTGAAGATGTAGGCGATTATTAAATAAGTGGCCCAATAACTTCTGTGCATGAAATAGGAAAGTCTTGAATCGAAGAAATAGGAAATATAGCCTCCATGGTAATGATAGTTGTAGGATGCAACGATCAAATCGGTTATTAACGTAATTAAAGCACCGTAAATAAATACCTTACCGAAAGAGGATAACGGTACGCGATATGGGTAAAGTAGAAATAATACAGGGAATAGAATGAATGAAGCTTTCATACCGATGTCACTCCATCCAAATGACATGTTGTGGGAATAGAGAAGTCCCGATAGATGTAAAATCCAAAAAAGCACCAAATAGAAATAAGGCTTCCCAGGGTCAATTAAATCACGGAAAGAAAATCGCTGTTTGTACTTGATTGCACAAAAAATCTGTTCGATGGCAAAGAAAAGAACTGCCATTCCATACCATTTCGGATTAAAGGGTATCAGAAACGCGAAAAGATAAATTCCGATAGGGAATTGCAACACCGAACCGGATTTCCGTCCTATGATTTTTTGAAATATCATTCGATTAATTCGTCTATATGTTGTTCTAAAAAGCGGAGTACCCGTTCGCAATTATTTGTATCTGTCGGGAGATTCAAGATATGCCCGGAACGTTCCTTTGCGACAGGAAAGTCGCTCACCTGTAGCTCCCATAGCCTGAAATTTTCCGGAACGGGATGTATAGGGGAGAGAAACCAGTCTCCTAACCGTATTTTATTTTTTTCGGCAAGACGAAGGAATTTTTCTCTGTCTTTGACAAATATCGGAAATTTGAGAAACGAATGATTGGCGAGTACATGATCCGGATAGTTCCATTTGCCTTTTGTTCGCAGAAAGTCGTTATAGGCATAACCGTTTCTCTTTCTTAATGCCAGATCACTTTCAAGATGAGGTAGTGCTTTTATCCCTGCTTTAACTTGTTCTTCCGAAGCACTCATGAAATACTTCTCCGGTTGTTGGATGGTTGTTAACTCATCATCCGAAGAAGATCCTACTACAAGTCCGGTTTTACTCAAATAACGGTACAGCTTTAATAACGTCCAGTAAGTAGAATCATGAATCAGATATTTGCGAAACGGTATCAGTATACTCAGTACCTTTCTTTGCTTCAGAGAAGGAGAGATAAGCTCCGTATTAATCGTTTCCACCTTTGTTTGTAGTTCACTGTTTTTCACAAGAGAAAAACCTCCGATTCCAGTCGAGAAAGGTTTATTCCATTGTGTTGAATAAAATGCAGCATCACAGTATGTCCCATTGGGTTGTCCATTGTATAAACCGCCAAATCCATGTGTACAGTCTTCGATCGTTTGAATATTCGCAGATCGGGCAAAAGTCATAATTTCTTCCACCTCGCAGGAAAGCCCAAATGTGTTTTGAATGATGATGCATTTGGTAGCCGGAGTTACTGCCTGTTTTATATGATCTAGAGTCGTATTCAGTGTTTGAGGATGAATATCTACATAAACCGGTTTTGCTCCTAAGTACAGAATTGCGTTAGGAACAACTACGCATGTAAAGGCAGGTACAATCACTTCGTCTCCGGGCTGAATTCCCAGCGCTTTCAACAGAGCGTAAAGTGCAACACGACCTTTCCAGTAAAGATTAATCTGGTCCGGATTTGTCTGAAGACAAGTAGCTATTTGCTTTTTGTATTTTTCAGAAGCTGTCATTTTTGAAAA
>NZ_CFIGVI010000008.1:42884-118026 GCF_984588085.1 Wandonia sp. | reverse complement strand
TCGAACCCGCGACCCCCTGCGTGACAGGCAGGTATTCTAACCAACTGAACTACCAGACCAATATTGTGAAGAACTTTTTCAAGTCCCGTTAGCGACAGCTAACTCATGTTTGTCTCAATACTGTTGTGCCTTTCGTTTAAGGCGTTGCAAAGGTAGGTATAAATTTTGCTTGTGCAAGAAAAAAATGAAAAAAAGTTAAAGTTTTTTTGAAAATAATTTTCAGTTAGTTGATTATCAGTAGATAGTGTCACGGGGCTTTTTTTGCCCGAAAAGCAAGGAGGGTGAGAGGGTATAACAGCTACCTTATTAACGAAAGATCGTTAAAAACTGGTTTCTTGTACGTGTCGCTAAACCACTGTTCTTTCGTATCTTTGTTAGGTTTCATCTCAAACTTCTTTTTCGCATGGCAGAAAATAATTATACGGAAGATAATATCCGGTCACTTGATTGGAAAGAGCATATCCGTTTGCGTCCCGGTATGTATATCGGGAAACTCGGAGACGGTTCTTCGCCGGACGATGGGATTTACATACTGATAAAGGAAGTCGTGGATAATTCCATTGATGAATTTGTCATGGGTAATGGTAAAAAGGTTGAGATCAAGATTAAGGACGGGAAAGTAATCGTCCGGGATTACGGACGGGGGATTCCTCTCGGGAAAGTGATTGATTGTGTTTCCCAGATTAATACCGGAGGGAAGTATGATTCCAAAGCCTTTAAGAAATCGGTTGGTTTGAATGGAGTCGGTACAAAAGCAGTCAATGCTTTGTCTTCTCACTTTATGGTATATTCAGTCCGGGATGGAGAAAAAAAGATGGCTGAATTTTCTCAGGGAGAAATAGTAAAAGATTATCCCGTAGAGAAAACTGATGAGCCGAATGGAACCTATGTGGAGTTTGTACCCGATGATACGGTGTTTAAAAAATTCGTTTTTAAGCTTCCGTTTGTCGAGAAAATGATTTGGAACTATTGTTATTTGAACCGGGGATTGAGTATCTACTTCAATGGTCAGCGCTATTTGTCCAAGAATGGATTACAGGATCTGTTGGAGAATAATATGGATGGCGATCCGTTGTATCCAATCATTCACCTGGAAGGAGATGATATTGAGTTGGCTATGACCCATGGGAAAACCTACGGGGAAGATTATTATTCTTTCGTAAACGGACAACATACAACACAGGGAGGTACACACCAAAGTGCTTTCCGGGAAGCTGTAGCGCGAGTAATTCGCGACTTTTACAATAAAAACTACGAAGCTTCGGATATCCGTCAGTCGATTGTAGCGGCCATTTCGGTAAAAGTAATAGAGCCTGTGTTTGAGTCGCAGACAAAAACAAAACTGGGGTCGCAGGAAATTGAACCGAATGGTAAATCTATGCGGGCGTTTGTCAATGATTTTCTAAAAGAAAAACTGGATAATTACCTGCACAAGCACCCGGAAGTAGCTGATATTCTGGAAAAGAAAATCAAGCAGTCGGAGAAAGAAAGAAAAGAACTGTCAGGAATTCGTAAACTGGCACGAGAACGGGCTAAAAAAGCAAGTTTGCACAATAAAAAATTGCGTGATTGCAGGGTTCACCTGACGGATGTAAAAAATGAACGGAGAGAGGATACGACACTGTTTATTACCGAGGGAGATTCGGCGAGTGGTTCCATCACCAAATCAAGAGATGTTAACACACAGGCTGTTTTCTCGCTTCGGGGAAAACCGTTGAATTCGTATGGGTTAACCAAAAAAGTTGTGTATGAGAACGAAGAGTTTAACCTGATTCAGGCCGCACTGGACATAGAAGACGAGATGGATAATCTCCGGTATAATCGCATTGTGATTGCAACCGATGCCGATGTTGACGGAATGCACATCCGCATGTTGTTGATGACTTTTTTCCTTCAGTTTTTCCCGGATCTGGTAAAAAGAGGGCATGTATATATTTTGCAGACGCCTCTTTTCCGAGTGAGAAACAAGAAAAAAACAATTTATTGTTACTCCGAAGATGAGCGAAGAAAAGCCATGGCCGAGTTAGGGAAGAATCCGGAAATTACCCGATTTAAGGGCTTGGGAGAGATTTCTCCGGATGAGTTTGCCAATTTTATCGGAGAAGATATCCGTTTGGAACCGGTTATTTTGTCAAAACAAAATAGTATTGAAACTATACTTTCTTATTACATGGGAAAGAATACACAGGAAAGACAGGAGTTTATTATTGATAACCTACGTGTCGAAAAAGACGAGGTGGAAGAAACGATAGCCGAAGAATTAATCAAAGAAGAACAGGAATAATATGGCAGAAAACGAAGAGCCTGAAATGGAAGAGAACAACAACCTGCCGGAGAATAATGATGCCGATAATGATCAGGTTGTATCCCTCAGCGGATTATACGAGGACTGGTTTTTGGATTACGCATCGTATGTAATTCTTGAGCGGGCTGTCCCTTCGTTAGCTGACGGATTAAAACCTGTCCAACGACGTATCTTACATTCCATGAAAGAAATGGATGATGGTCGTTACAACAAGGTTGCTAATATTATCGGGCATACCATGAAGTATCACCCGCATGGGGATGCTTCGATTGGAGATGCACTTGTTCAACTGGGGCAAAAAGACTTGTTGATTGATTGCCAGGGAAACTGGGGGAATACCTTGACAGGAGATTCTGCTGCGGCTCCCCGATATATTGAGGCGCGTTTGTCCAAGTTTGCCAATCATGTTGTGTTTAATCCGAAAACAACAGAGTGGCTGGCATCCTATGACGGACGAAACAAGGAACCTCAGAACCTTCCTGTGAAATTCCCACTGCTTTTGGCACAGGGAGCGGAAGGGATTGCTGTCGGAATGGCTTGTAAAATTCTTCCGCATAACTTTATTGAATTGATTGAAGGATCGATCCAGATTCTTCGAGGAAAGAAAGTCGAAATTCTTCCGGATTTTCCAAACGGAGGGATGGCCGATTTCTCTGGTTATAATGATGGATTGCGGGGGGGGAAGGTGCGTGTTCGCGCCCGAATATCCAAGCAAGATGCAAAAACGCTTGTTATTACCGAAATACCCTTCGGAACTACTACTACGACTCTGATTGACTCCATTATCAAGGCAAATGATAAAGGGAAAATCAAAATCAAAAAAATTGAAGATAACACTTCTGCAATAGCCGAAATTGTGATTCATCTGGCTGCAGGAGTTTCTCCGGACAAGACAATAGACGCATTGTATGCGTTTACAGACTGTGAGGTTTCTATTTCTCCGAATGCCTCCATTATCGATAATGATGTACCTCGTTTTCTGGGAGTAAGTGAAATGCTGAAAATCTCTACTGATAATACGTTACATTTATTGAAACGCGAACTGGAGATCAGAAAGGGAGAATTAGAAGAACAATGGCATTTTTCCAGCCTTGAAAAAATCTTTATCGAAGAACGCATTTACCGCGAAATAGAAGAAGAAGAAACCTGGGAAGGTGTGATTGCTGCAATCGATAAGGGATTGAAGCCATTTGTTACACACCTGAGAAGAGATGTTACGGAAGAAGACATTATTCGTCTGACTGAAATAAAGATTAAACGAATCTCAAAATTTGATAGTTTTAAAGCGGACGAGGCGATCAACCGACTGGAAGATGAGATGGCAGCTATTCAGTACAAACTGGATAACCTGACGGAATATGCGATCGATTACTTTAAAGAACTGAAAACAAAATTCGGAGCCGGTAAGGAGCGAAAAACGGAGATTCGTGTATTCGATACCATTCAGGCCAGAAAGGTTATTATAGCGAACAAAAAGCTTTATGTAGATGTGGAAGAAGGCTTTATTGGCTGGAATTTGAAAAAAGCTGAGTTTGTAGCTGACTGTTCGGAGATCGATAATGTGATCCTGTTCTTTGATACGGGTAAAATGATGGTTACCGAAGTTGCCGATAAAAAGTTTGTCGGCAAGGGGATTGTGTATTGCGGAATCTGGAGAAAGGGAGATAAGCGTACTATTTATCACATGATGTATCAGGACGGAAAAGGTGGTCCTACCATGATGAAACGATTCTTTGTAAATTCGCTTACACGTGATAACGAGTATGACTTGACAAAAGGAACGAAAGGATCTAAGTTGCTATATTTCTCTGTTCATCCAAATGGAGAAAAAGAAATTGTAACAGTTCATTTGCGTCCACGTCCGCATTTAAAACGGGTTCGCTTCGATATTGATTTCGGAGATCTGTTAATTAAGAGCAGAACAGCAGCAGGAAACAGAGTAACGAAAGAAATTGTTGCAAAAATCACTCAAAAAGAAGTTGGAGGGTCAACACTCGCTGCCAGAAAAATTTGGTTTGATCCGGTTGTTAAACGATTAAATGACGAGGGCAGAGGAAAATTCCTGGGACAGTTTAAAGGTGAGGATAGAATTCTTACGTTGTATCAATCAGGGCAATATCGTTTGTCTAATTTTGATCTGGCGACTCACTTTGAAGAAGATCTGATTCACATTGAAAAGTGGCATCCTGATCATCCGATCTCCTGCGTGTACTATGATCCGGAAAGAGATTTACATTTCGTAAAGCGCTTTCTTTGTGAAGTAACTAGCGATAAAATGGTTTCGTTCCTTCCGGAGGCAGAAGGGGCGCGAATGGATGTGGTTTCGACAGCATACCGACCGAAGGTAAATATTGTCTTTAACAAGCTTTTGAAAGCAACAAAGAATTTGCCGGATAAGGAAGTGGAGATAGCTGATTTTATTGATATCAAAGGAATGAAAGCTATCGGGAATCAGTTGACGAAATTGAAAACGAAGGAGATTCAGTTGGTAGGTCCTATTGAAGGAGAGGAACCATGGCCGGTAGAAGAGCCTAAAGAACAGGGTGGAAAAGAAGAAATATCAGCAGACGACGAAGCTCCCTTTGAAGTGGAATGGGATATGACAAAAGATCAGGAGGAGGACGATGAAGAGTCCGGTCAGGCAAAATTATTCTGATATGATTTCCTGAGAGATTAACCTATAGGTCCCGGTATAAACTGAGGACCTTTTCTTTTTATAAACGGTAAGAAATACTTAATATCGAAGGTAACATAAGTCCCGTTCATTTCTCCGTATATAGGTTTGTTGATATTTTTATATTTATAAGTAGTAGCTATTTTGAAAATGGCACCAAAAGGATACTGGAACGAAGCTCCTAAATAAAAGGTTCCCGCTTTTTGGGTTCTTAGTTCGACCCCCACATTGGCATTCATTGCAGCACGAATCCAACTTATTCGCAATCCTTCTGTGCTAAACATATTCGGGTAGCCGTTATCATCAGCCCGAACGTTACTCGGATAAAAATTTCCTGAAATTCCGTAGGAGGCATTCATGAACCACTTCTCGGACATTTGTACGTAAATCAATAAATTTAATGGAATGTCATAGCTGACTACACCAAGGGTTGTTTGAGAAGTAAGATTCGAATCGGGAACAGCATAATCCGTACGGTAATTACGACGAACCATATTCAGACCGGTTTCAATAGCAAACCGCTTTGTTATACCTACGCGAATAGTTCCTCCGAAAGAATATCCCCAAAGAGGTGTAACGGTAGTCGAAAAATTATCTTTAGAAAGTGTTTCGGGTCCGGTTCCGAACATACGGATCGGAATGATCGGTTTAACTTGTAGTCCAAAGTAACTAGGGAAACGATTACGCTTTTTACTCTTCATTTTCTTTTTAGCCTCTTTTTCCTGATCCCACTGACCGTATGTAATGGCAGGAGTAAGAGTGAAAAGAAAAAGAACGAATACGATTTGTTTGAGAAGCTTGGTATGTGTACGTCTATTTTTCAAATGAGTCTGTTTTCTAATTTGATATTCCCTGTTCAATTTGTCTGGTAGTTTCTTCAAGATAAGCATTTCGTCTGCAATATCCCAAAGCGGCTAACGCAACCAGCGCAATCATGAACAAAACGAAAAAATAACGTAAAAAACCAATTTTTATTAGTGGTTTCTTAAATTTTCCTTCTGTCTCATAATTAAGTTTTTGTGTTTTACTAAAATTCTTTTTGTGGACAGCGATCAGATAATACTCTTTTTCGTCCGCTTCCGGGTTGGAGCGTTCGTACCAGATTTTGGCTTTTACCAACAACTGTTCGAAATGATCCGCCCGCTTTTTATCCCTGAAGCGGTAAACCACATAATTGGCATCGGAAGGATGTTTGTGATAATTGACCAGACCAAGGTCAAACGGGTGTTCTAATCCTGAATCCATTCGGTAACGTATTCAATTGGTTTACGATGTGCTTTAGGCCATTCGATTTCCGGATAGCCCATATAGAAAAGCCCCAGACACTTGTCTTTTTCTCCTAATCCGAGAAATTCATTCATGGTAGGTGTATAAACAACTTTCGGAGATGCCCAAAAACCACCAATTCCATAAGCTGTGCACATCAAATGCATATTTTGCACTGCACAGGCAACAGCCTCTATTTCTTCTATTTCGGGAATTTTTTCTTCGGGTTGTCGTTCCATACATATTGCGATAACGACAGAAGCTTGAAGCGGACGTTCCCGCATACGCTGAAATTTCACCGTGTTGAAAGCATCTTCCGGAGTATTGTCAACATACCATTTCGCTAAAAAATCGGATAGCTTATTACGTGAGTCATCCATAAACACTTTAAAGCGCCAGGGTTGTGTATTTCCGTGAGTAGGAGCCCAGATAGCTCCATTCAGAATTTTTTCTACGATTTCCCGATGTACCTTTCGGGTTGTGTACTGCTCCGGATATATGGTGCGTCTGTCTTTAATCAGATCTGTAATTTCGCTGAGATTATATTTCATATCCACATGAATTTGGAGTACAAATTTACATATAATAGAGCAGAATCAGGTCAGGTAAGCAGAATACCCGCAGCAATCGCAACAAAAAGTACAATTTGTGCCCATTTCATAAAAAGAAGACCTGTTTCTGACTGGCGAATAAATCCCAAAAGCCGGTCAGAAAAATAAGCGGCAGCAGTAAAGATAAGTACTGCCTGTGCAAAGAAAATGAAGCTTAAAAAGTAGGTGTAAAAAAGGGGGGAAGGACTGGATACCGGAATAAACTGAGGCAAAAAAGCCAGAAAAAATAAAGTGACTTTAGGATTCAAAACATTCATTAGGAATCCCTTGGAGAAAAGCTTGAAAAAAGTTGTTTCCCTAAGGTTTCCCTGAATGGGTTCGATACGATGCGAGGATTTGAATACCTGATAAGACAACCAAAGAAGGTAAGCAGCTCCGAAGACCTTGATACTCCAGAATATCCAGGGAGTCGTTTTTAATAAACCGGCAGCCCCGAATGCAACAATCGAAGAATGGATAATCAGACCGGAACACAGACCCATTGCTATCGCAAATCCGGTCTTAAATCCTTTGGCGGAACTACTGGTAATAACTAGAAGAATATCAGGTCCGGGAGAAAGAGTAAGTAAGAGACTTGCTCCCAGAAATGATAGAAAAGTATCCGGTCCCATATTCTTTTACATCCCGTTACTACAAGCAGTATGTTACCTGTTCAATACAATTCTGTCCTTCTCAATTCGGATGATCTGTTCTTTATAGAGGTGCCCGATTGCTTTTTTAAACATCTTTTTGCTCATACCAAAAGTGTCATAAATCATTTCAGGATCACTTTTATCTGTTATGAACATGACACCATCATGTGTTTTCAGGTAATCAAGAATTGGATTTTTGCGTTCGTGGGAGCTGTTTTTTCCGGTTAACTGAAGGGTAACATCAATTTTTTCATCTTCGCGAATCTGTTTTACGAATCCCTTCTTTTTTTCTCCGATATGCACCGGTGTAAAAATCTCGTTGTGATAAATCATTCCTGAGAAAAGATTATCAACAATACACTTAAAGCCAAGTTCATGTTCTTCCGTAACAAGAATATTTACTTCTTCGTCCGGTACATATTCGGGAGGAACTGTATCCAGAAATTTGGCGGTTTTTGTAGATCCGGCCAGACGCTCGCTTTCCTGATCGTAGTAACAAAATACAAGATAATTTCCTCCTTCCTGAATATTTGCTTTCTGTTCGCGGTATGGAATGAGTAGGTCTTTTTGTAATCCCCAATCCATAAAAGCGCCAATACGGTTTACTTCCCGGACATCAAGAAAGGCAAATTCGTCGCGTTTTACATAGGGTTCTTCTGTGGTTGCAACAATTCTGTCTTCGGAATCGAAGTAAACAAACACCCGAATAACATCTTCTTCCTGAAGTTGTTCCGAACAATAGCGTTTGGGTAACAGGATGTCTCCTAACTGTTCACCATCCAGTACAGCACCGTGCGGTATAATACGCAGTACTTTTAAATCGGCAAATTGCCCTATTATTGAAGTATCAATCATACAGCAAAAGTACGGAAATACCGTGAGAGATAGCAAAGGGTATACAAATTAAGGATGTACCCTTTTATTACTATCGTATTTTGCTGATCGGTAGACCAAGGAAGAGGAGTAAATTTAGTTCGGTAAGATCCGCAAAAGTTGCTTTTTAGCAGGGGAGATATAGGATCGTAAGAAAGGTGAAAAATACAAAGGAATTAACAGATAATTAAAGAAGAAGTTTACTTTAAGCCTAAATTTGCCTTATGAAATTAAAAATTCAGAAAACAGCAAAAGTAGCCGTACAGGGAAACCCGGAAACAGCAAAATATTGTTGGATCGTATTACATGGATACGGGCAATTAGCTGAATATTTTATTCGGAAGTTCAGTCCATTGGATGAAACAGAGCATTTCGTTATTGTGCCGGAAGGGATGCATCGTTTTTATCTGAAAGGAACTTCAGGAAGAGTAGGGGCGTCCTGGATGACGAAAGAAGAACGACAGGATGATATTTCGGATAATATACAATACCTTGATAAAGTAGCAGCAGAATTGGTTGCGCATCATACATTTGAAAAAATAGTTGTATTGGGATTTAGTCAGGGGGCTTCGACAGCAGCAAGATGGATTCAACAGGGACAACTTCCGATAGATTACTTTGTGCAATGGGCAGGTGTATTTCCTCCTGATCTGGAACTGCCAAGTCAGAACAACCGGTTTGATACAATCCGGCATATAGTTGTTATTGGAAAACAAGATCCTTATTTTAAAAATCAGGACGATCTTTCTCAATCGGAACAATTAAAACAAGTAAGTACAGATTTAAAAGTTATCTGGTTTGATGGGGATCATAATGTCTATCCGGAACCTTTAGCAGATGTTTGTAAAGAGATAGTCGGTCAGGATTAAAAAACAGGCAAAAAAAAACGGGGAACGTGAAGCTCCCCGTTTTTGTATCGTTGTTTGATAGCTTATTTAACCATAAACTTCATCGTTTTGTTTCCTTCGAAATTGATAAAGTAGATACCACTTTCAAGATTCTCTACATTGATAGTCTCAACTGTGTTAGACATTGTAGAGGAATAAACTGTTTTTCCTTGTGCGTCTGTAACTGTTATGTTAGCACCTTCAGCTCCGTTTA
The DNA here is from genome assembly GCF_984588085.1 of Wandonia sp. Lineage (NCBI taxonomy): Bacteria > Pseudomonadati > Bacteroidota > Flavobacteriia > Flavobacteriales > Crocinitomicaceae > Wandonia > Wandonia sp. The sequence goes on along the minus strand of NZ_CFIGVI010000008.1, from coordinate 108,564 downwards.
CTGTAAGTACATCAGAAGCAGGATTCGGGTAGATGCTGATTGCATTCAATTGCTCTTCAGTCATTCCAAGAACAGCTTCGATATCCGATGCTACACGAGGAAGAATTCTGTGCTCGTTAAACCCGAATGATTTGATACCTGTAATGTTATAAATCGTTCCCTGAACACCTCCGTAAGCGTATAATTTGTCATCAACGATAACGGCACCGTTTGCATCGGAAACAACCCATTCACCAAATCCGTTGACTGGTTGTGTACAAACAACATTTTCAAAACGTACCAATACTGATTCATACTCCTCAACTGAAGCAGCATCAGTTGAAAGAACAACAGGATTTGGAAGAGCATTTCCTTGAGAAATAACATTGAAAGAAGTTACATAGTTGATCTGAGTAACTGTATTAAATTCAACCACTTTTCCGGTAATTAAAAGTTCATCACCAACGGCTGGAGTATTCGCACTGTTAAATACTTCGATTCCCGTCCATGGTCCTTCGTCGTCCTGAATAAAATAACCATTCTGATAAGTTGCTGTAACAATACCTGTAGTTGTAACAGTTTGGTCCATATATGGAGAGTTTCCGGAAGGATCCGTTGTATTCTGAATATTGTAAATTGCTACTACAGGAGTAAGCGGGCTTTCAGAAACAAGAACATTGTCTATTTGGTACGTACTTCCGTCTGAAGCTGAACCGATATATTTAAATGCAAGGTAAACTGTTGACTGTCCGATATAATCCTCAAGGTTAAAATCTCCAGAGTTCTCAAAATACCATGAATCAATATCACTATCCATGTTTAATGAAGCTGTAATATCGGTCCATGTTCCATTTGCAGAAGGATCACTTGTTCCATCATAATCCGTAGAAAGATAAACAACCAAATCATCACCGGCAAATCGCTTTGCATTATCAAAAGATAAAAAAGCCGTTGTAGTTGCAGAAAGATCAATAGCTGGAGATACTAACCATGATTCTAATGCAAGATTTGTTTGTGTTGAGTTTACATAGTTGCTAATACGTGCATTACTTGCCCCACTTGATGTGTTATGGTACCAGGAGAATGTTAATGTACCGCTTGTTGCAGAACCAAATACTTGCCAGTTATTATTAGCAGTAAGATCCGCTCCGTCAAAACGATCACAGAAAATAGCTCCTGCACACAGGTCTTCTTCTAATTTTACATTGTCAATCTGATAGGTACTTCCATCTTGATCGCCACCAATGTATTTAAACGCAAAATAGATCGTAGACCCTGCATACGCTGAGACATCAATTGGGTTAGAAGGAACCATTGTCCAAGATGCATCATCCGCGTCAAACCCCGCTACAGCTGTATAATTATCCCAGGTTGCTGTAGTTACATCACCAGCATAGTCTGTACTTATGAATAACTCGATGTCATCCCCTTCAAATCTTCTTGTGTTAGAGAATGAAAGTATTGGGTTCATTGCCGAAGTTAAATCAATAGCAGGAGATATTAACCAGCTCTCAGTAAGATGGTTTCCTGAACTGAAGTTAGAAACTTTAGCATATCCATTAGACTGGTACTCTTCATATACCCACTCATATCCATTGTTGACAGGAGTTTCTACAGTCCATGCATTACCAGAGGTTAGGTCTGGTCCATTAAAGTACTCTGTAAAGTACGATTGTCCGAAAGACAAAGCCGTCATAAAAACTGACGCAAGAGTTACTACTTGTTTTTTCATAATTTTCCGAATTTAATTCTCATTAACTATAATATCATCTACTTGCCAAGTTGCAGCTGAGTTTGGAGTAGAACTGGTGTATTTGAAAGCAAAATAAACAGAACTATTCCCCATGAATTGACTCAGCTGAATTAATCCTGAAGGAGTCCAGCTGAAACTACCCGGAGACCAGGTTGCATAGCTGGTATAATTTACCCATGTTCCGTTTGTAGAAGGATCACTGGTACCGTCATAGTCTGTTGAAATCATTAACTGAAGCGCTGGTCCGTTATAGTTCTTAGACGATTTAAATTGCAGTCCCGGAGCAGAAGCCTGAGATAAATCTACAGCCGGAGAAATCATCCATACCTCGGTTGTGTTTGTAGAACCGTTCTGATAACCACTAATAACTGCATAGTGATTCCCGGAAGATCCCTGATCAGAGATGTACCAGTTGATTCCTGCTTGCGGGGTGCTGGTTACTACATAGTTGGTCCATCCTCCGGAAGTAATTGATTCATCCGAGAAGTTTTTAAACAAGTAAGACTCAAATGGGTTTGCCGTACAACGGTTTCCATTCATGTTAATTTCAGATGGTTTACGGATGTACAATTGTTTGTCATTATTGAAGACACCTACCACACAAACAATGGAACCATTTCCCTGAGCGACCATTTCGTCAGCGAAATCAGCATAACCACTTGTTCTTACAAGTGCAGAGTGAGTTTCATCGCAATCAATAAGGGTGCGATTCTGAGTTTGTTGCGTAACGGCATTTGCATACGTATTGTTTAGCTCTGAACCGCTAAACTCAACATTATTAATACGAACCAGTTTTGCCTGGTAATCTCCGTTAACAATATCAGCAAGTGATACATCTTCCGGAGCGATGTGTTTTCCGGTCGCTTGTTTAATAATGTTCTTATCAACATCAACTGAATCCAACTGCAACATTCCGTTGTAACTTGAAAGGGTAGTTCCTTTTAGTGCAATTCTAACAGAATCCCCTTCGTAAAGACCTCCGGAAAACAGCGTTCTCAGAACGATTGCTCCCGTAGGATCCTGTACATAGGCATTTTTATAAATGTTTCCGTTTTGATCATCCATCGTAACATTCGCATAGATAGAAAAGTCTTTATCAAATCGGATAGGCACATTTCCTCCTGCGGCAAATGTATCACGCAGGTCCTGAAGTGTTAGTAAATGTCCTACAGGAATTTCCTGTACAGGAGGTGAATCAAATTCTTTCTTCACACATGATGCAGCGGTCAATGCCAGTGTAGCTGCGAGAACGGGTAATTTTATTTTATTTTTCATACGGATAAAATTCAAAGATTAAAAGCTAAAGCTTACCATCGCAAAGAAGGTAATTCCAAACATATAAGCATACTTAGGAGGGAAACGATCAATGTCATTCGACATATAACGAAGTTGTTCGTAACCACCGGTCTTAAACTTGGTGTTATTCAGTAGGTTGCTGATACTCAGATTTACATTAATATACTGACCACCTTTTAAACGCCATGATTTTCCACCATACAGATCAACCGTTAACCCTCTGTCAAGTCGAGTCTGATCTAAAATCTGATTCCATTGAGGATCGGATGTTACATATCCTTCAACAGCTTCTTCTGTTCTTCTGTCCGGGTTTGGATCCAGATAAATGTGATCAAAGTAGTTAACATTGAATCCGGCAAACCAATACTTTGGAGAGTTGTACTTCAAACCAATCGCAGCTGCTGTTTGTGGCATTCCTCCGACACGGTAATTTTTTAAGTAAACGGTTCTGTTTTCAGCAACAAGTTCTGAATTATTATCGCGGGAAATCGTAGCGGTTGGACGAGAGTTGTAAATGCTTTCTCCATGTGCAAGAACTCCTGTCATTGTAAAGGTAGGAGTCATGTTCCACTCAATACCCAATTCAAGTCCCATGTGACGCGTATTAACACCGGTCATAGCATAGTTAACAAGTGTATTATACTCATCGTGATAGAAGGAACGCATCCAAACCTGATCCTTTATTTCCGTATAGTACAATGTAAAACGTGTTTTTAACTTGGAATAACGAATATTATAGTTCAAGTCTGCTGTCATAAGTTTCTCATTAGTCAGACCATTAACAAAGTCATTACGGGTACGGGAAGAAATGAAAGCATTTCTTGCCTGAGGAGCACGTGTTAAATAAGCTCCGTTTAGACTCAGGTAATGTCTTCCGGTGATTTTATACGTTGCGCCTCCCTTAACTCCAAAGTTATCGAATTTTTTCTTTTCAGAATTGCCCAATGAATTGTCAGGGAATCGTCCGTTTCTTACGTTACCGGTTCTCCAAAGCGATGTGTGCGAATAACTTCCCGTAAGATAAACATTCACCTTTTTAAAATCATGCTCTATTTGAGCAAACACGTCATGTTTGTTGACGTGAATGTCGTAGTCATGCCCGAAACGTTCACCTTCTTTTACAAGACGGTTCGGATTATCGATATCATTTTGAGATGCTTCCGGATCATCAAGATCTCTTTCGGCAAACTGGTCAACATCAACCCAAAATTCTCCACCCAACAGATCCTGTACTACACGGAAATTCTTGCTGGTATAAAAGTTAGCTGTATATCCGGCTGTGAAATTCGTTTTTTCAGTAAACTTCTTTTCAAATACAGAGTTGAAACCATACTGAATGTGATCGTTACGCATTTCTTCAAGAATATATTTTGAGCGCAATCCGGTTACATTATTTCCGGGAGTGCCGTTCACATTCTCAATGGTAGAAATATTCTTGTAATTGGCATTATACATTCCATCCCAATTTACCTGTCTGTAGTTCTCATCTGTCATCCAGCTATTAGTAACCTGATTGAATAAGTCACTCCCCGGGTCCTGATAACTTGGGAGATAACGGTAATAATCCGGACGTGGGTCACGGGCTTCGTACCAGTTTAAACGGGTTACCCCGTTTCGTCCTCCTGAAACATACGCTGTTGTGGTAAGTTTCATCGTCTTGTTCATATCCCAGTAATGAGAAAGCATTCCTGTAGGAATATGGCTCTTACGAACACGTGAATTTCGTTTTTCACCATCCTGGAATCCCCAGTTAGGGTTATAGTAATTATTGCCCGACAAATCGTAAGCTTCCTGAACAACTAAAGATTGTAAACCTCTATAGGAAGGAGCCCCAAAGCCGGTTAGTCCGATTGTATGTTTTTTATTGATTCGCTTTTCGATAGCCAGATAGTAAGCCCATGCATCAAAACTGGTTCCGTCAATATATCCTTCCGAAGCCCATCTTCTTGAAGCAGAGGCAGCAATTGCCCATCCGTTTTTCATCATTCCGGTTCCATGAGAAACCATAACTCGGTGATGATAAGCACGGTTGGTTCCGGCGTAAGAAACTTTTGTTCCTTTCCTCATAGAGGATGCCCGTGCAGAGATTGAACTATACCCACCGATTCCCTGAAACATAGAACGGGAAGGAGTAAGACCTGTTTGAACGTCCATATAACGGGTAACATCATTCAAACCACCCCACATAGCCCAGATAGCACGACCCGTTTCCATATCATTCATAGGAATACCGTTAATAAGGACAGTAGTATTCATCCCATCATATCCTCGAATACGGAAGCGAGCAGGTCCAAAACTAAATCCCGCAGTTGATGTGAAAATATCACGTGATGATTGTAGTAGCCCCGCAATATCCTGTGTTCCCATGTCCGACTCTCCGTCATCGTCTCCAAGATTAAATACAGGAAGCCTGGTTTCTGTAAGGGTATTAGACGTATCTTTAGGTAGGGAAAGGGAGTCGGGTTCTGTTTGCCCCCATATACCAAAGCTTGTTAAGAAAAACGCAGCAGACAGCGTTTGACAGTAAATTTTATTCATTCTGCACAATTCAATTTGTGGCAAAATTAACAGGTTCACCTGAGATATTTTAAGAAATTTTGGTATTTAACGTTTTAATAATGTCCATAACTTGACAAATCCCTATCTTCGCGGAGTATAATTTTTCATTTTTTAAATGTACAGAACCAGGTATTTTATGAGATCATTAAGACAAGCATTCTTATTGTTTACAGCCTTTTTGTGGAGTTTTTCCATTAGCTGGTCACAGGATAAAGATAAGGAGTATTTAGTATCATGTATCGGATTTTATAATGTTGAAAACTTATTTGATACACTCAATTCGGAAAATACAATTGATGAGGAGTACACTCCCGAGGGAAAAAACGCCTGGGCCTCCGAGCGCTATATGGAAAAATTGGATCGTTTGTCGGAGGTGATTTCTCAGTTGGGGGAGGAGTATTCTCCTGACGGAGTTGCGGTATTAGGCTTGGCAGAAGTAGAGAATCGTTCTGTAATTGAAGACCTGATCGCTACAGATCGGTTGAAAAACAGAAATTATGCTATTGTACATTATGACTCTCCGGACAGAAGGGGGGTGGATGTTGGATTGGTATATAATCCGAGCTATTTTACGGTTGAAAGCAGCAGTAGCCATGTTCTTAAAATTGAAGGAATGGATGATTTCTATACCCGGGATCAACTGTTGGTTTCCGGACAGTTTTTAGGAGAACGTATGCATTTTATTGTGGGACACTGGCCTTCAAGAAGAGGTGGAGAAAAAAGAAGTTCTCCTTTGAGACAGGCAGCAGCTGACCTGGCCCGATCTATTATCGATTCAATTCAGGTAGCAGAGAACGGAACGGCGAAAATTATTCTGATGGGAGATTTGAATGATGATCCAACTAATAAAAGTGTAAAGAATAATCTGAATGCATGTGGTGATAAGGATGATCTTGAAGAGGGGCAATTGTTCAATGCTTCTATGGGGCATTTCAAGAAAGGAATTGGTACGTTGGCATGGAGAGATACCTGGAATCTTTTTGATCAGATGATTTTAACACCACAGTTAGTAAACGGAGACTTTAACGGACAGAATTTTTATAAGTTTGTTGTGTTTAATAAACCTTTTTTGATGCAATCTTCAGGAAGATTCAGAGGGTATCCATTCCGTAGTTTTGCCGGAGGGCAGTATTTAGGCGGATATGCAGACCATTTTCCAGTGTATACGGTTCTATTAAAAGAAAAAAAATAAAGATTTGAGAAAAATTATCTTAGTTGCAGGTATCGCTTTTTCTACCGTTACCAATGTTTTTTATTCGCAGATTATTAATTCGGAAATAGAGGTCTCCGCTATTACAAATGATGGTCTGACAATTAGTTGGGACAATTCGCAAAGTGCTTCTTCTTATCTGAAATATGGGTATACGCGTAATCTTGAGCAGGGACAGTTAAATGGGGGGGCAACACTTTCTCCTGAGTTTCAGATTTCCGGAGCAGGAGATGCGCGTTTGATTTATGTACAGGCAATTGCGGATAATGGCTCCGTGACTGATGAAGGAGATACGTTGGTATTTATAACTGCTTCGGAGTCTAGCGGTGATATCCGAACCTATTTTACAAAAAGTGTCAATACTTCGTATGCAAATAGTGTGTCAAATGAAGCTATTCAGTTGAATAATCTGATAGACGACACTTTGATAGCTTATATTAACAGAGTAGAGGAGACATTGGATATCGCCATTTATAATTTGTCATCAGCTTCAAGTATTTCTAATATCGCTGGAGCTATTAATGCAGCTTATTCAAGAGGGGTTCGGGTACGTATTGTCTATAATGAGGATACTGGAAATACAGGGATTGCTCAATTAAATTCTTCCATTCCTAAATTGGAAAGCCCTGTGCCACAATGGCCGGATGGACATGGTATTATGCATAATAAGTTTGTGATTTTTGATGCAGAATCTGCTGATCCGAATAAATCCATTCTTTGGACGGGGTCAACCAATTTTACATCACAGCAAATCAATACGGATGCGAATAATGTAATTATAGTTCAGGATCAGGCATTAGCTAGAACGTATCAATTGGAGTTTGAAGAGATGTGGGGGGGAAGCGGTGCTAATCCTACTATTTCTGCTTCTCGTTTCGGACCGGATAAAAAAGACAATACACCTCATATCCTTTCAATAGCCGGAAAACGTGTTGAAAGTTATTTTAGCCCTTCGGATCAGGTGAATCAACGAATTATTCAGGCTGTAAATGATGCACAGGGAGATTTGTGTATTAACACAATGTTAATCACCCGGGATGATATAGCAAATGCGATTGTGTATCGTAAAGCAATGGGGCTGGATATACGTGTTTTAGTGAATAGTCAGGGAGAAACAACGGTTTGGGATCAACTGGAGTCCTCTTTGGGGGTAAGATTGGCGAACTATTCAACGGTTAGTGGCGTATTACACCATAAATTGTTAATTGCCGGAGCCGTTTCCAATATGAATCCGTTTGTTTTGACAGGTTCGCACAATTGGTCTACTTCTGCAGAAACGCGTAATGATGAGAATACGTTGATCGTATTTGATGAAGATGTTGTAAACAGATACTATCAGGAGTTTATGGGGCGTTTTGGTCCGATTGCTTCAACAGATGAATTAACCGTTGAAGACGACAATATCCGGATATTTCCGAATCCTTCTCAGGGAAATATATTTATTGTGAATGAAGGGAATACAGCCATAACCTCCGTTTCTGTGTATGCTCCTTCTGGAAAGAAAGTGTATGAAGAAAAACCATCTCCTGAAAGTGAATTACATGAGTTACGTTTAGTTGATTTGGCAGGAGGAATATATTTCGTTGAAATCAAAAGTGGATCGCATTTAAAAACGGTGAAAATTGTTCTTGAGTAAGTGGGTTAAAATAGCAGTTGTATTATCGCTTTTTACAGGTTTTTTTTATTCCTGTCAGCATACGTATGTAGCTTACGAGTCAGTTGTTCTTGAAGTTCGAGACAGTCTATCCGGACAAGAGAAAATGGAGCAGCTTATTCGGCCTTATTCTGATCAGTTGAAGAGTAAGATGGGAGAACGATTGGGATACGCAGCGTGTGATCATGTAAAAAACCGTCCGGAAGGAAATTTAGGAGATTGGGTAGCGGATCTTACGCTGGAACGAGCAACAAGTGACTTTAAAGATTCGGCAGCCGTAAAACTAATCGCTTTGTTTAATCATGGTGGTTTACGTGCTTCGATTGGAAAAGGAGATATTTTGTTGAGTAGTATCTACGAATTGATGCCCTTTGATAATGAAATTGTCTACATACAATTGTTACCGGAACGATGGAAACAGATTCATGAGTACCTGAGACAGTCCGGAGGTGAACCAATAGCTGGATTTAGTTATGCAGATAGTTTGTGGAATGATAATTTTTGGGTGGTGACATCTGATTACCTGGCGAATGGCGGAGATCGAATGAACTTTTTTAAAGAACCTCTTCAGTCAGTTAAAACCGGGAGGCTATTGCGAGATGAAATTATCGATTTTGTAAGAGAAAACGACACTATTTGTGTGCAAACGGACGGGAGATGGCAGTAGACAGAAGAGAATTTATTCGAAATACAACTGTTTTCGGGGTAGGAATATCACTGGCGCCTGCATTGCTTACTTCTGCGGGAAGAAACTATAAAAAACTGACCATCCTTCATACAAATGACACGCACTCAAGAATAGATCCTTTTCCCGCTAACGATAAAAGATATGGAAACCGTGGCGGAGTAGTAAGACGAGCGGAGTTAATTCGCCATATCCGTAATGAAGAAGAACACGTGCTTCTGGTCGATGCCGGAGATGTATTTCAGGGAACTCCTTATTTTAATCAGTTTAAGGGCGAACTTGAAATGAAAGTTATGCAGCAGATGGGGTATGATGCCATGACAATGGGGAATCATGATTTCGACATCGGATTGAACGGGTTTTTGAACGCGTATTCAAATAATGCTACGTTTCCTGTTATTTGCTCTAATTATGATTTCAGTGACACCATTCTGAATGATGTTACTATTCCGCATAAGATTTTTAAAAGAGGAGAGGTAAAGATTGGTGTATTTGGACTGGGCGTTGAATTGAACGGACTGGTAGGAAAAAAGCTGTACGAGAATACAAGATATCTGGATCCGGTATCAGTTGCTAATGAAAAAGCAATGTTTCTGCGCCACGAAGAAAAATGTGATCTGGTAATCTGTCTTTCTCATTTGGGGTACGCTTATAAAACAGACAAGATTTCGGATACCTCACTGGCGGAACAGACAGAAAATATTGATTTGATTATTGGTGGACATACACATACTTTTTTGAGCGAACCTACACAATTGAAAAACAGAAGAGGAGAGAATGTACTTGTCAATCAGGTTGGTTTTGGAGGAATTAATCTGGGAAGAATTGATTTTTACTTTGGAGACGGTGACCGTAAAGAGCATTCTAAACTGCTTAGAATAGAATAATTTAAAATTCATTTTTTAGGCTATAAAAAAGGTCGCTTACTTATAAGCGACCTTTTTCTATTTTATTTCTTGTGTATTTATTTTCGGACAATTAGTTTTTGAGAAGAAAGTAACGTACCATCTTTTTCATAAGCAGTAACAAGGTAGATTCCTTCTGCTAATGACTCTATGTCCATTTCCGTTGCTGCATTTCCATTAACGGGGAATTGCTTAACTACCTGCCCGGTAACAGTCGTAACTTCTATCTTTTCGACAGTTGCTATGCTGGTTACCAGAGAAACTTCATTTTTGGCCGGATTCGGGTACAAAAGGAATGTAATTTCATCATTTTCTTCTATTCCTGTCGTATTGGCAGATACCGAAACCGTATAACATGTTGTACTCGATTCACAGGTACCGGTTACCGAAAGACAAACCGTATAAGTTCCCGGCTGATTATATGAATGTGCCGGATTTTGTGAAGAAGAACTATTTCCATCTCCAAAGTCCCAACTATAGGAAGTGGCATTACTTGATGTGCTTGTAAACTGAACATTAAGGAAATTTTGCGTCAATACGAAATCGGCAACAACCGGAGCAGGAGCAGCTAATAACGTATAGTCCTCAGTTACCTGACAGCCATCCGCCGAAGTTGCTGTGATCTGATAGGTTCCGTTACCTATATTACTCCACTCTTCAGTTGAAGGTCCGTTTTGCCATTGGTACGTTATTCCTGAACCTCCCGAAGCAGAGGCAATCACAGTACCGTCCTGACTATCATCACAACTTGGGTGAGTAACTGTTGCAGACAAGACAAGATTGGAACTGTAAGCAAGGTTGAACGTCTCGTTTACTATACATCCATTGCCATCCGTCGCAGTAACCGAATACACTCCGGGCGCTAAATCGTTGAGTAATGTTCCGGTAGCTCCGGTATTCCATTGGTAGGAAAATCCTGAACTTCCCAACGCATTTACTGAAATTTCTCCATCTTCATTTGGTGAACAGGTAGGAGAAGTTATCGTTGATGATACTGATAAATCAAGGTCATAGTTCAGATTGTATTGAATAGTCGTGTCACATCCGGAATCATCTGTTACCACCAAAGAATAGGCTCCTATATCTAATCCTGTAAGAGAAGAGGTTGTGTTTCCTGTGTTCCAGGCATACGTATAGCCGGGAGTTCCACCGGACACATTTACAGAAATACTACCAATTGCATTTTCTGGACATAGAGGCTCTATAATAGTGGGAGTGATGGCTAAATTACAAAATTGTGTCTGCAATAATTCTACACAATAATCTTCAGTTTCGCCTGACATATATTCTCCACATACTGAAGGAAGAGAAGTCACCGGATAATCCTGATACGATAACTGAACGCGCATACGTGTAGTTCCTGGAGTAGCATTGGCGGGAATGGTGATATTATCGGTTACAACTCCATAACCCGCAGATGATTGATCGTAAACTAATTCACCGGCAGTAAAGGTTCCATCCTGGTTCAAATCTATCCAGATTCTGGAGTATGTTAGTAATGGCTGTCCGTCAAACCCCGGTGTAACAGAAAAAGGATAGGTAGCTCCTATATTCAGAGAAGAAATAGCAGATAAAGATGCAGGGCGGTATCCGTTATCGTCACCTGATACAACCTGATTCCCGTTGATTTCAAAGCTTTCAATCCATTCATTCTGACTTCCCAACAAGCCGGTAACAGTATTTCCTCCGGAAAGTTCACTGAGTAACCCGGCTCCGTCAGCCTGAGAAACCATTACAACCGGTATGGTAATGAGGTTACCTTCTCCACCATCTCCCAGGGAAGCAGGAGAAGTCCCCTGATTATTTATGATAATAAGACCTGTGGCACCTGCATTTTGGGCATTAAGTGCTTTTTGTGAGAAGTTACAAGTACCACGAACAGCAACGGCAATATTTCCGTTTATCTGTGCTGCGTTTGTTAGTGTATTACAGCCTTCTTCACTGGCAGCTGTTCCATCATCTACCAGTATCAGGTTTCCGTAGGCATATCCATTATCAAGAGTCGCTCCCCAATTATCTGTAAGCGTATAACTTGTAAAGTCTCCTGCTATTCCGGACGGAGTATGTACAGAAACTTCCTCTCCCGGATCTGTTGATGAAGCATCGCAATAAGTAAGGTCCATGCAAGCTCCGCAACCTGTTGTACTAAAAGTTCCTATCTCCGGAGAAGAATTTGATTCGTCAGCACATTCAACAGACATGTAGTACTCATAAACAGTGCAAGAGTTCAGGTTATTCACCTGTATAGATAAAGTACTGGAAGAATGCTGTGTCCAGTTTGCACTTCCTTCTTCTCTTACGAAAACAGAGTAATTGATTACATCCTGAGTGGCATCATACGTAAATGTTACTGTATTATCATTCACAGTCGTAATAACAGGATTGGCTGGAGGAGTACACGTTGAACAGGTTGCTTCCATTAGTAGATCCATCGAATTTTTAGCGTTGAGTCGTCCTCCTGCAATAAACGAATTTGTCATATTAGCTTTTAGATCAACACCATCCATCAGAGCCTGATAAATCAGGTCAGAGCCATCCTGAGGATTGTTGAGCACGATATTCATAAATCCGGGACAGGGAATAGAGTATAGCAAAGCAATAACTCCGGCCGTATAAGGACTTGAGAATGATGTTCCGGTTGTGGTTGTATAACTGTTTCCGTTTGCAGTAGTTCTTACACTGATTCCAGGAGCCGGAAAGTCAATTGTTGTAGCTCCATATCCTCCGGCAAAATTATCATTGTGTCCAGATCGTCCAACGCCTACCATGTAATCAGAAGGACACGCAGTCGGCATATCACCTGAAACATCTACATTTAGATCACTGTTGGTTGTTGCTCCGCAGTTGACAATCCCATATTTTCCAAGTGTATCATAAAACTGACACCAAATAGGGTAGTTGTTCGGATTTCCTCCATCAATTCCCCAGGAAGCATTTGTAGCCACAATAAAAGCCCCTTCAGTTCCATTCGTTTCGTTATATTTTTTTCGCAACGAAAGCGGATAATCATAGGCTGAGACAACAGATGATTCAGTCATCGAATACCCAACTACGTTCATCATTTTAACATCCCAGTTAGCTCCGACAACTCCCAGATTATTATTCCCCTTGGCACCAATCATTCCGGCTACATTTGTACCGTGTGTGGTAGAAACTCCTGTAAGGTTTCCTGAATTGTTACTAACGTTCCAGCCATTTATATCGTCAATATAACCGTTTCCATCATCATCGATACCATTTCCCGGAATTTCGAAAGGATTGGTCCAACGGTTTTCAATCAGATCACTGTGACTGAAATCTACTCCTTCAAGTATACAAACAACAATATCGTGTCCGAGTGCGTTTTGTCCCCCTGTGGTAATGTCCCAGGCTTCGTCTATATCCGTATCGGCATCTGCCGTTCCTCCGGTTTGTCCTGTATTCAGGTGATGCCACTGCTGATCAAACTGAGGATCGTCCGGAGTGGTGGATCGTAATTCAACAACATGGTCGTTCTGGGCTAAAGTGATTCCATCCATCCGGTTTACCATTTTCAAGGCTTCCATTTGAGAAATAGAGAAGGGATTAAATTCAACTAGCCAGGCCCGCATGTGGTCCGATAATTGTTTATTGACTTTAAACTCATATTGTGCCGGAAGTCGTTGAAATAAAAGTTCAGGGTCTGTATTTTCATCCACCTGAATAATGAGATGCCCCGGAATAAAAGGTTCCTGTTCGGCATTCCTCATTTGTCCCAGACCGGGACTTGCATACGCGATAAGTAGAGTAAAGAGTAGTAATAGTTTTGAGAATATAGAATCAAACATGGTTGCTTGTTTTTTTGGTTCGGGTAAATTTAATACATTTTCACCAAAATTTAAAAACAAGTTTATATGGCTGTATTTGAGTGTTTTGATTCTAGTTTAGAACAATCCGGATTGTTTTTCGATGCGTATTGTCTTTACTCGTGAATCGTATGAAGTAAACCCCTTTAGGTAAGCCGTTTAGGTCTATTGATAACTGATCTGATTGATGTAATTCTAGTTTTTTGACAGGAGTCCCCACGAAGTTAATAACTTCTGCATGATCGAAGCTGCCCCAACCATAGGATAGGTATACTACCCGTTCATTTCCAACAGGATTTGGATAAAGCGTAAGCATTTTTTGAGGAGGTGTTTCTGATTTATGCTCTACAATAAAGAGAACATACGACTCCTGTTTACTTTGTTCATCTGAAATACGCAGTTCGATCTCTCCACTTCCTTCAGTCGTATTCCAAACTGCTAATTTCATAAATCCAAAATCACCGATAGCAATAGGCTCCATATAGGCTGATGAAGGTACTGTATTATAACAAATACGATTGTCACACAACGAATATCCCCAATCTTCGGGAAATGTATTTTTTGTAATTTCCCATTTGAGCCAAATAGAAGAATCTGAAATATTATCAAAATAAAACTCTCTTGTGACTTCTTCACCTTTTTTGACTTGCATGGAAATAACCCCTGATTCGGGATTGACGGTAAACAACTGTCCGAACAGATTGGAGCCGAATAGAAGAAAGACCGCAATAAATAGTGACCTCATGAGTTTCTTCATAGTAAAAGAAAGATACAAATAAATAGTGATAAATCATAAACTAGAAGGAAGTTTCGATAAAACCGCTTAATTTTGTATTCAGCATGAAACGTTTACAGGAGCTTTACAAAAAATACTATCCTTATTTCATTGATGTCTGGCAGTATATTGTTATTATACTACTGTTTATAATTGCTGCTTTGTTGTTTCTGTAAAAGGACTTTTAACATAAAGCCGTATATTTATAAAAAAAAGTAACAATGAGATTACTCTTTCTGTTTTTCGGTTTTATTCCATTCCTTTTTCCCGTTTACCAATCCTATGCACAGCTTAATCTTGAGCAATTAGGACATGTTGATTATTTTCAGGAAAGAAATACATATGTTAATGATGTTTGGGGGTATGTGGATGAAACAGGAATCGAATATGCATTAGTAGGGGCCCGATCCGGTGTTTCGGTTGTTTCTCTGGCAGATCCTGAAAATCCGGTAGAGGTGTTTTGGTATGAGGGCGATTTTTCGGTCTGGAGAGACTTAAAAACGTATGGAGATTATCTGTATGTGACAACAGAGGCAGAGAGTGGGTTATTGATTATTGACCTGAGTCCTCTTCCTTCGGGTACGGTTACCGATGTTAGTTTATATGACGGACCTTCCGGAAATACATGGAAGTCTGCGCATAATTTGTATATAGATGAAAACGGGTTTGCCTATATTTTTGGTTCTAACAGAGGGCTGGGAGGTGTGATAATACTGGATGTAAGTACAGACCCTATGAATCCGATAGAGGTAGGAGAGTTTGATGACTGGTATGTACATGATGGTTTTGTTCGAAATAATATGATGTATCTGGCTCATATTTACGATGGTTTTTTTTCGATCGTGGATATAACAGACAAACAAAATCCGGTTCTTTTGGGTACGGCAAATACCCCTTCAAATTTTGCGCATAATATCTGGCCGGATAATACCGGGCAATATGTATTTACGACGGATGAGGTTTCTGATGCTTTTCTTGCTGCTTATGATGTTTCTGACCCGGCAAATATTTTTGAAGTAGACAGAATTCAATCCAGTCCGGGAGCGGGAATAGTACCACATAACGCACATTATTACCAAAACTGGCTGGTTACTAGCTATTATACAGATGGAGTTACTATTCACGATGTTTCGCGTCCTCATAATATGATAGAAGTTGGGAAGTATGACACTTCTCCTTTGCAAAATACATTCACACAAGGATGTTGGGGGGCATATCCGTATTTCCCCTCAGGAATTATACTGGCAACGGATATTGAAGAAGGGTTATTCATCCTTCAACCTGATTATAAATTAGGATCTTACCTGGAAGGTCTCGTAACAGATCAACAAACAACAAATCCGTTGCAGGGAGCGCATATTACCATCGAAGGAAATGATCAGGGAGCGCTTACGGATAACATGGGGGAATATGCAACAGGAATAGCGCAAACGGGGACATTTGATGTTACATACAATAAGGTTGCTTATTACCCGCAAACGATTTCGGTTTCTCTTTCCGAAGGAAATGTTACAAATTTGGATGTACAATTGGAACCAATGCCTGAGTATAGCCTGAATGTAATAGTTAAAGATGCGATTACCGGGAATGGTATTATGGGGGCAGATATTCTTCTTAGTTGTCCGGAAATAGAACATGAAATTGTGAGTAATGGCCTGGGAGAAGCATCCGTTCAGATGTACTATGAAATAGAATATGAAGTGATTGTCGGAAAGTGGGGATACCGTACAAGTTGTGAGAATATATACATAGATCAGCAGACGGGAACACTAACGATTCAATTGGAACCCGGATACTATGATGACTTTACTTTTGACTTTGGATGGTCTGCCACTTCGGATGCAGAAACAGGGCAATGGGTTCGGGATGTTCCGCTTGCGACAATATCGGGATCAAACCCTTCACAGGATGTTGCGTTTGATTGTGGAAATAAAGCGTATCTAACAGGAAATACCGGAATAGACCCCAATCTGGATAATGTAACTAACGGGACGGTTGTTTTGATTTCTCCGGTTTTTGACCTAACAGGTATGTCGGATCCACATGTGAACTACTGGACTTATTTCTATAATAGGTTTGGTCCTTACCCACCTAATGATACATTGAGTGTAGTACTGACAAATGGTTTTGTAACAAGTCGGGTAGATTACGAAGCATTTCCTGATTCTCCGATGGAAGAATGGGTTCCGAAATCAATACGTGTGTCCGATTACATGACTCCGACAGCAAATATGCAGTTGTTTGTTTCCATAAGCGATTATGCCGAAACAGTGAATATAACAGAAGCAGGGTTTGATTACTTTTCGGTGACCAATTCAAATGTATTAACTGTTGAAGAGGAAGAGCCTGATTACGGGGTAACGGTATTTCCTAATCCGGCAGATACGAAAATTGAGATTCATTTGGAAAATCAGGTGTATAAAGAGGCGACTCTGTTTGACAGATCTGGTAAGCTTGTAGTACAAACGCAGGAAACGAAGATGGATGTCAGTGGCTTGTCACCCGGTATGTATTTTCTAAAGGTACAGATCGAAGGTGGTAACGTATACAATCAAAAGCTGGTTATACGATAAGGTATAGTTGATACAATACTAAATAAGCCCGTTCATTGTTGAACGGGCTTTTTGGTTGATAACGGATGAGTTTGTGGAAAGAAACAAATCTTATTTAGACAACCATGAACGGAACATCCAACTGTCTTTTTCTTTTTCTCTTATGAGATCACTGATCATACTGTTGGTCCCTTCATCGTTTACTTCTCCTGATAATTCAAGAATATCTCTTTCGAGAATCAGTAAATCTTTTTGTGCATTTAGCAAATACTCCATTCCTGCATGTCCATCGGATGTTGTTGGTAATTCTTTAATGCCCGAATGCGACAGATAATCAGTAAATGTATGAAGCGGACGATGACCTAATGTCAAAATACGTTCTGCGATATCATCAATTACAACCTGTGTGCGTGTGTATAGTTCTTCATATTTAACATGAAGCTCAAAGAAATTGGTTCCCTGTATATTCCAGTGTAATCCACGAAGGTTTTGGTAATGTATCTGATAAGAAGCAAGTAAATTGTTCAGTTTTTCTGAAAGTTCACTGGTTCCTTTTTTTTCTAATCCTATATAATTCATAACTCTGTATTTTTGTGTTCCTTTCAAAGATAATGAATTAACTTTATAGTTTTTATTAATACTTTCAATGGTTTAATTTATATTTTCTATGATATCACTGGTTCAGGTAGAGTATTTACTGGCATTATATGAAGAACGGAATTTTCAACGTGCTGCAGAGCGTTGTTTTGTGACACAACCTACACTTTCGGTTCAGATCAAGAAAGCGGAAAGACAGCTTGGTGGTAGGCTGTTTAACCGGGATATTACCCCGCTAGAACCTACGCCTCTTTTTATGAAGATTCTTCCGGTTCTTCACCAGCTGAATAATGATATGCGGACATTGAAGCAGAAAGTACTGCAGGATACTGATGGGGTAAAAGAAGAGCTCAGAATAGGTGTTATCCCTACAATTGCGCATTATCTTATTCCTGACATGTTTGGTATTCTGAATGAACAATTAAAAGACTTCTCTCTGAAGTTTGAAGAATACCGTACTGCTGAGCTTCTTGAGTTGTTAGAAAAAAGAAAATTAGATATAATTATCCTTTCCGGTCCATTGGAAACAAAAGGGTTTGAAATTCAAAAGCTATTTATTGAAGAGATTGCTTTTTATATGAAAGAACCCAAAAAACTGGATTCTGTACGTGGATTAATTGATGAAGATCCCTGGCTGTTGACGGAAGGAAACTGTTTGCGGGCGCAAATGATCAACTTTTGTGAGCTAAAAACCAATGAAACAGCAAAATGGGATTATCAGGGGAGTTCAATAGATGTATTGATTCGGATGGTAGATCGTTATGGAGGGTATACATTGATCCCGATGAACTATCCGAAGGATCACATTAATAACGGAAATATTGTTCGAATGAGGGAATCGGTTCCCGCACGGAGTGTGATTGCAGGCTATCATCGGAAAAATAGTAATTATGATGCTCTGGTGAAAATAATACAAGCTATTCAGACCGTCTATACCAATGACGCTTCAAAAGACTGGGAGTTCATTGATTGGCACTAAATCAGAAGAACAAAGGAGGTTTTCTGAAATCGTATTTTACATCTCTTAACATACTTGCGTTGGCAGATATACTCAGGACGAATCCGGTAAATGGACCGACAGCATTCCAACGGAAATTTAAACTCCAGCAGTGAATGTTACGGTGAATGTTTACAAGTACCTGCGTAAATTCACCTCTGTTCAGGTCGTAAGTACCATTCGTTGAAATACGCCACCTGGGGGTTAGTGATAATTCTGCGTTGTATGCCAGCGTATGTGTAATATTATCCGGAGCAGGGTTATTTACCGTTGGATAACGCCAGTTCACAGTATGAGTAAGGTTGATCTGCCAGGGAATCCGGTAATCAATTACCTGATGCGGGAACATTGCATATTGATTAAAGTCCTGATTCCAGTTCTCTTTGAGTAGCTTTTCGTTTTCGTTTTTAATCTTCTGCCCTTCACGACTGGTAAGCGTAAACGTTGTATTAATATTCCAATTGATAAACCTTCCGAGTTTGTTACGTTCGGAGATAGCAAATTCTTTTCTGGAGATTCCCGTTGAGTCGTCCCAGTCATACAAACTGAATATTCCTCCGGCAACAATGCTTATTTGCTGGATAGGTTTGATCCGTAATTGCAGATTCAGGTCAGAAAGCTGCATACTATCTTTTAACAGGTCATAAGAACCGGTGACAGATAGTCCTTCAATTAAACCAAGACTTTTGGTTCCGGTAGAATCCCGCTTACTCGGGAATTTCATATCCAGTACACTGTTTAATCCGAAAGTAATTAATCCCTGGTCGCGATTAGAACCCTCTTTGTAAAGTGAGTTTTCATAAGGCGAATAGGTGACTGCATTTCCGTTTGGACCTACAAAAGCGGTTCTGTGATTCGTTAAGCTGGGGACATAACGGAATCCAATAGTAGGACGGGTTACATTTCTGAAGCGAACATTCTTCAAACCAACAATCCGGTATAAACTATAGATGGAATTGGTCATATTCAGCTGAACACTCAAATTTTGCCCCATGAAAAAACCGGAAAGAGAATCTATTTCAGTTTGGTTCGTTCCCGGGTTGTAGCGTCGCTCTGTTGCCTGAAAGTTCCAGAAATTTGTGTAGTTAACTGTAGGGGTAAAGTTCAGTGTTCCGTTAAACGCTTTCAGGGTGGTTGTTAGATTCATCTGATGGTTTACTCCGTTCAGAAACCTGCTTCCGATCAGGTTGGCATATTGAGAAGTAAAAAGAGAATCGTTAATATTTGCCTGATTTTTTACTTCGGCATTATAGGTGAAACCAATTTTTTCAAACCATTTTTCGCTTCCGACAGCTTTTTTACTTCGAAAGATCTTAAAAGGAAAAATCCGACTCATCGTAAAGTTAAGCGTAGGAGCATCCATGAAAATATTTCCGGTTTGTGAGTTTTGATTGGCACCGACTTTTAAACCAAGGTTATACGGTTTTCCTGGAAACAAACGATTAACCGTAATACTTGATTGAAGTGCGTTGTTAAATACGTTTTCACTAAGTGGATCAAGTGTGTTCTGCGTATTATTATCGGAGACAAAATTTACACTGGCTCCAAAGCGCCAGTAGGGATTTGCTTTTGTGTCCTGTGTATGTGTCCAGTTCAGTGTAAATTTATTGAGTTTATTTTCGCTTGGGAAAGGTTGTTTTAACTGTAAAAAGTCAATGCGGGCACTACCTTGTGATTTGTAGCGAATATTATAGTTGGTCTGGTTGGCAAGCCCCCACGATCCTCTTGAAAAAATAGTACCGAAAAAAATAGTTTCAAAATTTTGACCGATCGGTGTGTAGAAACCAAGATCCTGAAGACCAAATCCATTCTGCGATACCGGGATTATTTGTGGAAAAACCAATCCTCGTTTTTTACCTGATGAGGTAGGGAAAAAACCAAAAGGAAGAGCCAGAGGAGTGGGGACTCCGTTAATCCACAAGTTGGCAGGACCGGTTACAATTCTTTTTTCAGGAACCAGTACGGCACGTGACAACTGAAAATGAAAATGCGGATAATCAAGATCACAAGTACTGAAACGTCCCTTCTCAAAATGGATCTCTTCATTCTCTTGTCGCTTGGCACGTTCCATATACAGAAAACTTTCGTCCTGTTGAATGCGTGTTTCTTCAATAAAGGCCTTTTTCGTATCGAAGTTGAAGCGCATTTTGGCAGCTTTCACCTCTTGTCCCGAATCGACAAACAAAGGTTCTCCCACCCGGTTGCTATCAGCATCAAGCGTATAAGTTGCCGTTACCTCATTCTTTTCAAGATCAACAACCATGTAATCCGCTGTTAAGACCGTTGTACCGAATGTGATTTTTGCTTCTGTAAATAAATGTACCTTTTTCTCTCTGAGATCCGAGTAGATACTGTCTTTGGCAGAGTAAAATATAGGTTCATCCATCGAGTCATCTACCCTGTAAACTCTTGGTTTTACCGCTAATGAATCACCCCCTGACAGATGTAGTGAATCTTCCGAATTGACGATTGTACTGTCGCTTTGTCCCAATGTGTATCCATTGAAAAATAGCAATGTTATAATTATCAACAGGTAAACGAGGATAATTTGCGCTATGGAACAGTTTTTGGTCAATACTATCTTGTAATTTTGTCTTATGACAAGCATTTTAACGATTGCAAAACTAAAAAATTACCTTGCTTGATGAGTAAAAGAGTTCTTAACATATCAATTTTATTTTTTGCGACACTTCTTTTTTGTCCTGTTCTGTTGGGACAATCTTCTTTTGGAGATGATTCTGAGCGCGGAATACGCACGGTTGTGATCGATGCAGGACACGGTGGGAAAGACCCGGGTGCGATTGGGAAAATCATGAAAGAGAAAGATCTTGTTCTGAGTGTTTCCCTGAAGCTGGGGGAGATGATTAAGAAGAATTTTCCCGATGTAAAAGTGATTTATACCCGTGACAAAGACGTTTTTGTGGAATTATACCAACGGGCAAAAATAGCGAACACAAATAATGCGGATCTTTTTATCTCAATCCACGCAAATGCTGTAGAATCAACAGCTCCATACGGAACGGAAACATTTGTTCTCGGTTTACATAAAACAGAAGCCCAGAGAAAGGTTGCAGAACGGGAGAATGCCACAATTTATCTGGAATCAGATGGGGGGGATAAGTATAAAGACTTTGATATGTCGCCGGATGCTATTATTGCACGCCAGCTAATGTTAGGAGTGTATTTGAATCAAAGTATCAATTTTGCTTCCATGATTCAGGGAGAGTTTAAGTCACTGGGACGAAATGACAGGGGGGTAAAACAAGCGGGACTTCTGGTGTTGTACAATACGACCATGCCGGCCGTTTTGGTTGAACTAGGTTTTCTATCAAACGTAAATGAAGAGAAATACATGAACACGAAGGCAGGGCAGGAGAAATTGACAAGATCTGTTTTTAATGCCTTTGTCAAATACAAAAGCCACATTGATGGTGTTGAATATATGATTTCACATACGGGGGATGATGACCCGGAGACAGTGAAAAATCTGGGTCAGGAGGATGAAAAAGAGCCTGTAATCATCAAAGAAGATACGTATTCAAATGATGATGTGGTATTTCGGGTTCAGATTGAAACATCTCGTTCAAAACTGGCGAAAGATAGCCCGAGGTTTAAAGGGCATCACGTATTTGAATACTTTCAGGACGGATTGTATAAATACACGGTCGGTGCTTTCGCAAATGATTTTGATTCAGCGAATAATCTGAAAAAAGAAATGAGAACGAAAGGGTATGAATTTGCTTTTGTCGTAGCTTTTCAGGGGAATGAACGTATTAATTTAGAAAAAGCTATTAAATTAGCAACAAAATAGAAGAGGTTTGAAAATATCAAAGGAGTTTAAAACCGGTCTTATTGTAATTTTGGCGATCGCAATTCTGATAGCCGGAGTCAACTTTTTGAAAGGGGATAATTTTTTCGGGGGAAGTCCCGAGTATTATGCTGTTTTTGAAGAGTCCGGTTATTTGGAGCCCTCCAGCGCAGTAACGCTAAACGGAGTAGCTGTAGGAACAGTTAAAGCAATTTATAATGACCCGGAAGATCTTAGGAGAGTAATTATCCGCTTTTCGATTACTAAGGAAGGACTGGAATTACCCAAAGGATCGATCGCAGAGATTACTTCTACAAGTTTATTATCAAAAGGATTGATTCTTAAACTGGATTATGAAGCCCAGGATGGTTTTCATACGCCGGGAGATACCTTGATTGGTAGTGTGGCTCCTGAATTAACGGATGCCGTAACTGCGGAGGTATTGCCGATTAAGGAGAAACTTGAACGCCTGATGTCTTCTGTTGAAAATATGGTCGTTTCGGTCAATGCCTTCTGGGATACGACAGCAGCTCAGTCTCTCGATGGTAGTCTTCTGGAAGTTAAAATTGCTATTGCACGATTCGGAAATCTGGCGAAGAACCTGGATGAAATGGTGATTCGCGAGAGTTCACGTTTAACGGATATTCTTCAAAATGTAGAAAGTATTTCAGCGAACCTGAAAGCGAGTAATGAGAAAATCAGTAATATTATTGGAAATGTATCCAACTTGACGGATACACTGGTAACAGCTGATTTTGCGGGAGTGATTAAAAAAGCTACCACAACGCTTGAAACAATGAATACAGCGTTGAAAAATGCGGCTGAAGGAAAAGGTACGTTGGGTAAATTACTTTATGACGAACAACTGTACAACGAGTTAGTTAATACCAATAAATCTCTTCAGGAGTTGGTTGAAGATATAGAACTTCATCCTGAAAAATATATTCACTTCTCCGTGTTTGGTAAAAGTGAAAAAGGTGTTAAATTAACAAAATCTGACGAAGAGAAACTTCGTGAATTACTGAAAGAACAAAACAATAAATAAGACATGACGATAGTTTTATTTGCATTACTGCTTCTTGTAGGAGGAGGATTTTTTGCGGTGAATGTGTTGAAGATCAGGAGTAATATCCTGTTGGGTAGAGATGTCGACCGTACGGATAAGCCTTCCGAAAGATGGAAAACCATGCTTTTGGTTGCTTTCGGGCAGAAAAAGATGTTTCAGCGACCTCTTCCGGCGCTATTACACCTCGCAGTTTATTCGGCATTTGTTATTACACAAATTGAACTGATAGAAATTGTTGCTGACGGATTAACGGGAAACCATCGTTTATTTATGTCTTCTTTGGATGGTTTTTACACATTCATGATTTCGTTTATTGAGATTTTATCTGTTTTGGCTTTTATTGCCACGTTTGCATTTTTAGCAAGACGAAATTTACTGAAGGTTCCGCGTTTTGTGAAAAGTGAAATGAACGGATGGCCAAAGTTAGACGCGAATTTGATTCTTATTTTTGAAATTATTCTGGTAACATTCATTTTTATGATGAATGGGGCGGATGAAGTGTTATACAACAGAGGGTTGACACATGCAAATGGAGTAGAGGGAGTTTCCGGAAGTTTTGGGTTTGCGGTTTCACAATTTGTTGGTCCTGCTTTCTTCGGAGGAATGTCAGAAGGAGCTTTACACGTTATTGAACGCATCGGATGGTGGGGACACATTGCAATGGTATTTGTTTTCCTGAATTATCTGCCTTTCTCAAAGCATTTCCATATTTTACTGGCATTTCCGAATACTTATTTTTCCAATCTGGAGAAAAAAGGAAAGTTTACCAATATGGAAGCTGTTACGAAAGAAGTAAAGCTGATGTTGGATCCGAATGCCGATCCTTTTGCTGCTCCGGCTCCTGAAGAAGGAGAAGCTCCTCAACGTTTTGGTGCCAGAGATGTTACTGATTTAACCTGGAAAAACTTACTGGATGCCTATACGTGTACGGAATGTGGAAGGTGTACGGCTGCGTGTCCGGCTAATCAGACAGGCAAAAAACTTTCTCCCCGTAAAATTGTTATGGATACCCGTGATCGTTTGGAGGAAGTAGGGAATAACATCCGGAAAAACGGAAAAGAGTATGACGACGGAAAAAGCCTTATTCATGACTATATTACCGAAGAAGAAATTTGGGCATGTACATCCTGTAATGCTTGCGTTCAGGAATGTCCGGTAAATATTGATCCGTTGAATATAATTATGGAATTACGTCGTTATTCGGTGATGGAAGAGTCTAAGATGCCTGCTGAATTAACGGGAATGTTGACCAATATTGAAAATAACGGAGCTCCCTGGCAGTTTAGTCCGTCTGATCGTTTGAACTGGAAGGACGAGGCATAAAAAGAATTGTGTATGAAGCTGGATGAAAAAATCGAAAACGGAGTTCATGTCAGCCCGGTATTGCCGGAAAGCGTAAAGAATTACCTGATAGATATTGACGGTACCATTTGCGATGACATACCGAATGAAGAGCCGGAAAGAATGGCTACAGCAAATGTGTATCCTGATGCACTTCAAACGTTGAATAAATGGTTTGAGGAAGGTCATTATATTACCTTTTTTACATCCCGGACGGAAGAACACAGAGAAGTTACGGAAGAATGGCTGAAACGTCATGGATTTAAATACCACGGACTTTTGATGGGGAAACCTCGGGGTGGAAATTACCACTGGGTAGATAATCACATTGTCCGGGCAACCCGATTCGAAGGCAAATTTACGGATCTGGTAGAAAAGAAAGTTACGATACAGGTTTTTGAAAACGAATGATATGAGTGAAAGTTTAGTAGTGCCTACTATGGCGGAAATGATGGCGAAAGGAGAAACTCCTGAAATCCTTTTTTGGGTGGGTTGTTCAGGTAGTTTCGATGACCGTGCAAAAAAAATCACTCGGGCAGTTGTGAAGATACTCAATCACTGTAAAGTGAATTTTGCTGTTCTTGGTACGGAGGAAAATTGTACCGGAGATCCGGCAAAAAGAGCAGGAAATGAGTTTTTATTCCAGATGCAGGCCTTCATGAATATTGAAGTACTCAATGCGTACGAAGTTAAGCGCATTGTAACTGCATGTCCTCACTGTTTTAACACATTGAAAAATGAATACCCGGAGTTAGGTGGAAACTACGAAGTAGTGCACCATACACAATTGATTCAACAATTGATTAACGAAGGAAAACTGACGTTGAAAGACGGAGGAACCTTCCGCGGAAAACGAATTACGTTTCATGACCCATGTTACCTTGGGCGGGCAAATGATGTATATGAGGCACCTCGCGAACTGATTGAGAAATTAGATGCTGAATTGGTCGAAATGAAACGTTGTCGTACAAAAGGCTTATGTTGTGGAGCAGGCGGCGCACAAATGTTCAAAGAAGCCGAAAAAGGAAATAAAGAGGTGAACATTGAGCGAACAGAAGATGCATTGGAAGTGAAACCTAATGTCATTGCGACGGGATGTCCTTTCTGTAATACAATGATGACAGACGGTGTGAAGAATTTTAACAAAGAGCAGGAAATCCAGGTTCTGGATGTTGCTGAGTTGATTGCTCAGGCCGGAGATTTATAAGTATGCAACAATTAGAAGTACATTTCACCAGAGATTTGTCACCTGAGAGTAGAGTCTGGGTGTACCAGTCTGACAGACGATTAGAAGAAAACGAGCAGGAACAATTGTCTCAGGAAATAGATGCGTTTGTCCAAAACTGGGCTGCGCATGGTAATGGTTTATTTGCTGATTTCACCTTTATTTCCCCCTATAATTTGGTTGTTGCGGTTGATGACACGAAAGTTCCGCCAAGCGGTTGTTCTATTGATGCTTTCGTGCGCTTCCTGACAGGTTTAGGTGCTAAATATACTCTTGATTTCTTTGTGAGAATGAAAGTTGTAGCTTTTGATGGTGACGATTGGAGCCAACTGAGCTTTGAAGAAGTCTCTGAGAAGGCGGAGAATATACGCATTATTGATCCGACAGTTGATCGATTGGATCGATTGGTTAAGAGCGGACTGACAGAACCACAGTATTCCGGACTGAAAACACTTTTCTAAGATTTTTACAATTTAATTTTTTTGATGCTATAAGGTAGTATTCCCTAATTAGTGGAAAGTGAAACGCTTGTTTTTATCTGTGAACGGTACTACTATTCAAATAAAGTGCTAAATTCACTGATTATAAATAAGTTGTATAGTAATGAAAAAGAATGTTTTGACCACTTTACTATTGGGATGTCTGATTTCTCTGGTGACTCGGGCACAAAAAGATCAGGTAATGCATCCTGTTCTTAATGAACCTGCCGCAGTTGGGATTTTTACCACATTTGAACAGCTGAAAGCTAATACCCCGGATCCTGAATATAAACTGAATATTGATCCGGCTTTTAACATGGAAAGAGCTAACTTAATGGAGAGGGCTAAAGGAGTACCTGTAATAACTTCATCCGGAGAAGAAACAGGAATTCGGCCGACAAAAATGTTTGCGTATTGTGATGGAGAAGATGTATATATCGCTTACGGAACTGCATTCTATAAAATTGAAGATCCCGGTATTTATTCGGTTTTCACGTATGTTTCGGGTGCGTCTAGCGGAAGCTATGGGTCTGCATCTACGAGTTCGCAAGACTATATTCTTGATATGAATTCAGGAAAGATTTACCGTTTGAATAACGGAATTATGAAAAAGCTAGTTTTGAGTAATTATCCTGATTTATTAGAGAAATTCAATAAGGATAAAATGAAATCTACGATGATTCGTTGGTACGTAACAGAAGCAAATAAAAAAGGTAAAAAGTAATAGTCGTATAGATTGCTTATTCAAAAGAGCTTCCTTTGTGAAGCTCTTTTTAGTTTCCTCCGATAGTAAATAGGCCCACAAAACGGGCTTTTCTTGGTTTTGTTCCCTCGACAAATATATAAGGACTGCCATCTTCCTGAAGCATTGGGTAATGTGGATTGTGTTTGCGGGTATTCTTTTTAGAGAAGGTAAAATCATGTACGAGTTTGTTCTGGAAAAAATGACGTATTTGTTCGGCATCAATCCCGATCTCTGCACCTAATTGCTGCGAAAAGGGAAGCAATCTGGAGTAACTGATACTTGCAATTCCGCTACTGTACTTTCCATATAGTGTTTGACTGAGATCCTTATACCCGTATTTCGAAGGATAGTTAGCATCAGTATGACGTATTCCTCCTCTTGTTTCTCCTGTCCATAAACGAATATGAGCACCGATACTATTTAACGAATCCATATAAAAAGCATGAAGCCCAGCAGTCCGGAAACGATCTCTTCCCTGACCTCCGAACAGGTCATTTTCAAATTGAAGCGCAACACGTTGAAACTGTAAACCGAATCTACCCGAAAGTTGTGCTGTTTTTCGATTATCCCAATACCAGAGGAAACTATAGCCAAAAGCCACAGAGCGTTGTGATTGGTGAAACAGAGGATTTACAAACGTTCTGATTTCACCGTTTCTTTTCCCGGCGAGACCAATAAGGCTAATATGAGTCCTGTTTTCTATGAAATTTCCTTTGGGACCGATTCCGGTCAGATAAAACGAACTTTGTGTTCCAATGTTTACCTGAGAAAAAGACGTTAACCAGAATCCGTTTAAATTTATTCCTATCCGATTAACCGGAGTTCCTACGCTAAGAAGCAATTGAGCCTGTATCCCGAATACATGACGCTGTGCAAAGGATACCAACGATAGGACACAGAGGAAAAATAGTATGAGTAAACGTCTGGTCATATCGTACTCCAAACAAAAAATATTCCGAAGTTAATTTACTTCATACGCTCCTATATCCGGTCCAGTTCGTGGAGTACCTTCTATATCACTTCCTGTCGCGTACGTAGAAGAACCACTATTATTTAACGGTGAGGGAAGATTGAATTTGAAATCGTTTTCTTCAATGGAGACAAAATTCGGGTTTTGATTCCACAAACAGCTCAGGAATTGCGGGTCTGTATAAACATCACTATTCTTTATCAGGCAATGGTCAAAGGTGTAACTCATCTGAGGATGATCTTCCAGATCAATGCTTAGCTCATTGGTTTGTCCTCCGTAGATTACACAGTTGGCAAAGAGAGCTTCTTCAATGGCTCTTACGTAAATCGTATTGCCGGTTTTAAAATAATTCTGGAGAACAAACAAGGGAGTTGTTCTTCCCGGAGCATTATAATTAGCAAATGTACAATTGACAAAATTATAGCCTCCTCCGGCAAATAGGTAGGCTGAAGCTATTCCTGCATTATTGATTACACAATTTTCCATCTTTAACCGTGCTCCGGCTACCGGATAAACACCAAAATAACTCTTATTGAAGATCTTTGTGTTTTTGACTTCAACTGTATAGTTAGGGGCAGAGGTGGCAGTAGAGTCAATCTGTACCCCCACTTGTCCGTTTTTAATAATGGCATAATCAATATCTGAAGGTCTTGCCTCTACAAAACGAAGTCCGTACCATTGTCCGGGGACTTCATCGTAAAAACTTTCAAGACGGTCTCCCTGAAAGATGACCTCATTTCCGGGGGTTCCCTGGACAGATAGACTTCCTTTATAGACAAGAAAAGTAGCGTTTTTGTGGAAATGAACCTTTGTTCCGGGAAGTAATGTCAGGGATTTTGCCGAGTCCACAGCGGTATATCCGTAAACAAGGTGGGGTTTGTCAGTGGGCCATACGCCTTCGGTTATATCCCGGTTATGGATATATACGTCCTGTCCCCAAACAGCAAGGTACAAGTATTTGATTTTATTTCCGCGGGTAAACCGAATCGAATCCAGATACACCATCGGATAATTTCCTCCGTTTACGTCCAGTGTTACATCAACAAATCCGAAAAGACTGTCTTTCCCGTACATTTCAATATCTTCATGTACTATACCGGGAGCTCCGTCAAAATTCAGACGAAAAGCAGAATTATCTCCTCCCATCAGCCGGATTTCGTCAAACTTTATTGATCCGTTATTCCCATTATACACCTTAAAATGCTTTGTTGCAGATCCGATAGTAGTGAAAACCGTATCAAACAGCAGGGTATCTGTTGAAAAGGAAAAGTCACCATTGACAAAAATGGAATCCTTTTTACAGGAAGTAACTAATACTCCGGACAAGACCATAAAGAAAACCAGAAATCCGAAAAATCTATTCATATTCCAAAGCTATGTAATTTTTGTCGAATACATTACTAACGTAAAGTTTCTGTGAATATGATTTTTCAATGAAAAAAAACAGTATTCTCGAATATACAGACATGTAAAAACTTTCGTTGAAGTTTCTAAAGTATGAACATATCTATAATACACTAACGTGAAAACGAGATATATAAGATAATTGTTTATATTTACTCAGCTTACTTTTAATAACTGAAAACCAATAAAATCTGATTACTATGTCGGCAAAAGTATTTTTTATCCATGGGTGGTCTGTCAGAACTACTCAGACCTATCAGGCGCTACATTTGAAATTAGCTGAACAGGGATTTGAACTGAAAAATATTTATCTGGGACGTTACGTTTCTCTTGAAAACGAAGTGGAAATTCGCGATATTGCAAAAGCTATGCACAGAGCATTATCTGAGGAGTTGGGAGGAGACTGGTCTCAACCGTTCCACATGATAACACATAGTACCGGAGCGTTGGTAGTGAAATACTGGATATTGAATTATTACAGAGGATCTTTATCCCAACACCAACCATTAAAAAACATAGTGTTTTTAGCAGCCCCCCATTTTGGTTCCCGGTTGGCACATCATGGGAGAACCATGTTAGCGGAAATTATGGAGTTGGGGGAGACAGGTAAGAAGATTCTGGGAGCATTGGAATTGGGGAGTACTTTTTCGTGGGAAGTAAACGAAGGTTTTTTCGATCCGGAGAATTGGGAAGATAAAGGAATCCGTTTGTTTAACCTGATCGGAGACCGGGTAAAACTGGATCGGTTCAAATCAAAAATATTTCCGGCCGCTTATGAACCGGGCTCAGATATGGTGGTTCGTGTTGCTTCGGGAAACCTTAACTTCAGGAGATATGTGTTCGATAGCAGAGATTTGAGTTTTGTCAAACTGAACGAAATAAAAGGAATCCCGTTTGGTGCTCTGTATCGCTATACACATTCCAATGAGGATTTTGGTATCATGAATAGTATCAAAAGAAGAACGAGACTAGATGATCATCAGGCTTTGCAGTATATTGTGAAATGTCTGAAAGTTGATAGTGATGCGGCATATACAGCTGTGTATAATGAATTGAGGGAGGCTACCCGGGAAACGAGAACCAAACGACAGGGGTTTGCTCAACTTGATTTCCGCTTCAGAGATGATGATGGAAAACCGGTTACAGATTACTTGGTTGAACTAGGAGCGATAGTCAACGGAGTAGAAAAACCTTCGAAAACAGTAGCGCAATTACATAAGAACAAATTGAATCCGAATCATCTGACGGTATTTATAAACCTGAAAGAACTCGAACCCGAATTGAATTACTTTATTAATATAAAAGCGGTTTCCGGGTCGGAGCTATATGCTTACCAACCGAACCCTCTGACAATTGAGATGGTTTCCAATACCATTACAGAACTGATTGATGAAGATCATACAACACAAATAGATGTAATATTAGCGCGTGTTCCATCGGAAAACTTGTTTGTATTCCACAAAGGGAATGATCCTGACCTACACGTTACCTGGGATCGATCCGGAAAGGTGAAAAAGAAGAAAGGGAAAATAGCGTAGTAAATGAAAAGTGACTAAAAAACAAAGGAGAGTCAACGGGCGTCAACTCTCCAATGAAAACTTATATTTTACAACTAAACCTGTCTCAAATTTACAATAAAATTTAGAATCACAAAAAAAAATCGGTTTTTTTTTCATAGATCATAAATTCAGGTGTTTAGCAGGTGAGAGGGATGCGTTTTAGTGAAATTCATAATCTGTCCCAGGAACAGTAGAGAAAGAGTTCGGGCCTAAATCTTCGGCATAAGCTCGCTTATCCAGTTTAGGAGATACGGGAGAATGTTTTTGAAGGTATTCTTCGATAACTTCATGAATTGTATATTCTTTGTACTCGATGTCTTTTAGGTTTGGCATACGACACAAATTGTCTTCTGCATCCCCCGGACGTTCGCAGGCAGATACTGTATAATAGTTGTTGTCTACGAGTGGTTTCCCATTAACAGTAATACGTTGGATGCGCTCTCCTTTCGGATTCGTGCTGATAAAGTTTACTTCCATTCCGGAGAAGCGAACCAGCCATCCTCCAAAACGTTCTGTAGGATTTTGAGCGAACGCATTATGCATTTCTTTCTCCAGCCACTCCCGTATTTGT
Source organism: Wandonia sp. (assembly GCF_984588085.1). Taxonomy (NCBI): domain Bacteria; kingdom Pseudomonadati; phylum Bacteroidota; class Flavobacteriia; order Flavobacteriales; family Crocinitomicaceae; genus Wandonia; species Wandonia sp. Next base: position 76,610 of record NZ_CFIGVI010000008.1, on the reverse strand, counting down.
TTACCTGTTGCTTTACCGGTCTTTACGCGTTCATTAACCGGGAGTAAATTCCATAAATTCAATCGTGTAATGGGAGCCGGTTTACCATCTTGCGGTACAATGGGATTACCAAACCGGAAACCATTGGAAACGGAAATATCTGCTCCAGTTTTCCACCTTGCTGCGTCCGTAATCAAATTATCCAATGGGTTTTCTACTGTCAGGTATCTGTAAAGGGGTACGTTTGTATAACCAATAATTGTTTCGAGGTTTTCTTTATAGGGAGCTTTTGCTTTTTCAATTAACGCAGCCAGTTCAGCATCAGCAGGGTAAATTTCAGGATCTACATCCATTAGTTCGTAAGTGTCACCAACCAGTTTTCCATTCACAAAATGTAAATCCAGTTTTCCTACAAATGAACCAAAAGCTCCGGGTTCCGTTACTTTTGCATACTTTCCTTCTATTAATTCCCGGACACGTTCGTGTGTATCATTACCTAAAATGTAGTCTACGTCTTTTGCCAGTTCATTGTTTGCCAGTTCAACCTGTTTAAAGATTCCCAGATGGGTAATAAGAAACACAAGATCTGCTTTTTCTTCGTATTTTACTTTTTGGATAAGTGTCTGCGTCTTTTCGTCAATAGGAGAAAACTCCATCCCTTTACTGAAACTTGGGTTCTGCCGAACGGGTACGTCAGGATCATTGATTCCTATAAATCCTAAACGGATCCCCTCAATTTCTTTTATGTAGTAAGATGGAAATAAATTCTCGCCGTCTGCTTCGTGGAACATATTTTGAGCAATAACAGGTGTGTCGTATGCGTTCAAAACATCCAGCATTTTTTCTTTTCCATACACTACTTCCCAATTACCCGGAATTAGGAGATCAAAATTCATAGTACGTACAAGATCCGGGAAAATAGCACCTTCCGATAAGGTCGCATAACCGCTCCCCTGGATAAAATCTCCTCCGTCTACAATGAATGTACGTCCCGGATTTTTCTTGCGTTCCTGATCAAATAATGTTTTGATGTGTGCCAAACCACCACGTTCCCGAAAAATAATGCTATCATTCTCCCAAAACAATTCCATATGGGGGGAAAGTTGTCCATGAATATCTGCCGTTTGCAGAATAGTGATGGTTAATGTATCGTCTCTCTGCTCTTTGGCATTGTCTAAAGAAACACTTGGCTCCTGACTACATGATGTGAAAAGTCCGGAGAGAATAACTCCCGAAATTAAAAAAGGTTTAAACATAACGAATTGATTTTTAGTTTGTCTACTTATTTCGGATGAAATAAGAAATAGATAATCACGTCTGATCGTTTGCGAAATTAGTGGAAAGAAAACTAAAATAGTGTGACAATTGTCACGTAACGCAGTTGTTTGGGAAATACCTGTATTTTTTCATACTGGTTTTGTAATTTTGGCACAGAATCAAATTCACTGATATGCAGGAGAGGTTGAAAAGAATACTAAAGCCCAAAAATAAGGTACTGAACCCAACGTACAATTTTAAATTGAAGGAAGAAATCATTCTACGGGATTACCTGGCTTTGGAACGGACACGTCTGGCGAATGAAAGAACACTGTTGTCATACATACGGTCCTCCATATATTTATTGTTAGGAGCGGTAACTTTCCTACAGTTAGATAGCTTTGATACCATTCATTGGTTTGGATACCTGACATTAGTATTAAGCGGTGTATTTGCAATTATTGGTTTTGTACGATACTACCGTTTAAAGTTACGATTGGAACGGGAATACTTCAGTAAATCAAAAGGATAAAGAATTAGTACAAGTCCGAACTGTTAAAAAAGAGACTTTCCAAAACGGGTGCATCAGCATCAAAAGAATAGTTAACATCTGCTTTTCCTATTTCAGAAGGAAATACAAAACTCACTTGCCCGGATTTATTCTTTTTATCATTGGTCATAAGAGAAAGAAGTTCCTGCTTTACGGGAGTGAAATCCGGAAGAGGAGGGAAGTGGCTGGCTATCACAGATTGTATCCATGCTCTGTCGATTTCATTTAATACGCCTGTTTTAAATGCCAGTTCAGCTTCCATGGACATTCCCCAGGCAACAGCAATACCATGTGGAACAGGAGATTCTGTGCCGAGCAGATATCCTTCAATTGCATGGCCGGCAGTATGTCCAAAGTTGAGTAGTTTTCGAATTCCATTTTCCTTAGGATCGGCAAGAACAATCTTATTTTTTATGGCAATACTCTCAATAATATCCTCTTCCGTAATTTGTGAAGGGGTTTTTGCGTGTATTGTCTTCCAGTGTGTTTTGGAAAATACAATCGCATGTTTGAGCATTTCTGCATACCCGTTTAGCCATTCTGATTCAGGCAATGAAGACAAGAATCTTTTGTCAATGTATACGGCATCCGGAGTATTGAATACACCGAGTTGATTTTTATAAGGACCAAGATCAATACCTGTTTTTCCGCCAACGGAGGCATCTACCATTGCTAACAAAGTGGTTGGAATATTGATAAAGTGGACCCCCCGTTTAAATACGGAAGCGATAAAACCACCCATGTCTGTAATGACACCACCTCCCAGATTAATAATAAGATCTGAACGTCCCACTCTGTATTCGGACAGTGCTTCCCAAACCTGAAAAGAAACTTCTAGTACCTTGTTTTCTTCACCTGCCGGGAGTAGCATGACTTCGGCATCGGTCAGTTCCTCAAACTGAGTGATTAGAAACTCCAGACAGTATTCGTGTGTGTTTTCGTCTACAATAATAACTTTTTTTGAATCGCTGAACCGGGTAAGTAATTGACTAAAAGAACTTTCTTCAATGTTTCCGGCTTCAATTGTATAATTATCCGATTGTAAAGTGTGAATTGGCATACCTGTTTCTTTGTGAAATTTGATAAAAATCAGTTCAAAAATCGTGAATCTTTTATGAATTGTATCGGTTTTTCGAATTAATTTTGACCCCATGATTTCATTCGAAAACACAAAGATCGCATTTGCTGCTAAAACGAACAAAGATTTACAGCAGGCATATAACTTATTCAAGTTGGTAGGGAACCCCACTTTGGTTAAGTTCGGTAAGTGGTCCACAGATATTGCTCTGAAATTGCATCTGCCGATAAATGGTTTGGTTAAAAAGACCATTTTTCGTCAGTTTTGCGGCGGAGAAACGATCGAAGAGTGTCGAGGGACAATTAAACAGCTTGGGGAGTTTGGAATTGGCACGATACTGGATTATTCGGTAGAAGGTAAAACGAGCCTTGCTGATTTTGAAGCCACAACAAATGAAATCATAGCGACTATTCACGAAGGAAAAAACAATCCACATATTCCTTTCTCCGTATTTAAGGTAACCGGAATTTCCAGATTCGGAATCTTGGAAAAATGCAACAATCCGGAGAATGAGCTAACCCTTGAAGAAAAAAAAGAGTTTCATGGCGTTTTGACACGTGTGGAACGTATTTGTCAGGCCGCTTACGATGCAAAGATCCCGGTATTTATTGATGCAGAGGAAACCTGGATTCAGGATACGATAGATCGTCTTGCTACTTCCATGATGACCAAGTTTAATAAGGAAGAAGTAATTGTTTACAATACCGTTCAGATGTACAGACATGATCGTCTTGAACATATCAGGCAAGCAGTTGCTGAAGCCCGACAGAACGGATACTTTTATGGGGTAAAGTTGGTAAGAGGAGCTTACATGGAAAAAGAGCGTGAGAGAGCTAAAGAGATGGGGTATCCATCACCTATTCAGAAAGACAAAGCTGCATCTGATAACGATTATAACCAGGCACTTGAGTTTCTGATGGATACTATTGATATGTGTGCTTTGGTGGCTGGTTCGCATAACGAAGAAAGTGCGCTTGTATTGACACGATTGATTGCAGATAAAGGAATTGATAATTCAGACAAACGGGTATATTTTGCACAGCTTTTGGGGATGAGTGATCATATTTCGTATAATCTGGCACATCACGGATTTAATGTAGCAAAGTATGTCCCTTATGGTCCTGTAAGAGAGGTAATGCCTTACCTGATCAGAAGAGCAGAGGAAAATACTTCTGTTGCAGGACAGACCAGCCGTGAATTGACATTAATAACAAAAGAGCGGACACGAAGAAAATCAGATAAATAGCCCTGTTAACATTTTGTTAAAAACGAAACCACTCTTTTTTCTGTTCGTATATTCGTCAATACATAAGCTTGTAAAACTTAAAAAAATTAACATGAAAAAGTTATTATTTTCTTTAGCAATTGCCGGAATCGGTTTCTTTATGAATGATGCTACAGCTCAGGAAGTAGCAACAGGTGCAAAAATTGAATTCTCGAAAGAAGTTCACGACTACGGAACAATCACTCAAGGTGGTGATGGTACGTGTGAGTTTGAGTTCAAAAACACAGGAAATGCGCCATTGATTATCCAAACGGCAAAAGGATCTTGCGGTTGTACAGTTCCCAGTTATCCAAAAGAGCCTATCGCTCCGGGAGCAACAGCTACAATTAAAGTAAAATATGATACCAATCGTGTTGGACCCATTAATAAAAGTGTGACAATTACTTCGAACGCTACCAATGAGCCTACGAAAGTAATTCGAATCAAAGGTACTGTAAATGCTGCACCACAAGGAGGTGCTCCTGTAAACAAAGCAGGTGCTCCGAGTGCAAACTAAATAATACGAATGAAGCTATTTTTTGCGATCATACTAATAGCAATGAGTTCCGCCCTTGGCTTTGGTCAGGAGGCGGAACTTCGTTTTGATAAGAAGGTGCATAAGTTCCCGGATGCAGAAGAGGGAGTAGTGTTAACGCATGAATTCTCTTTTGAGAATAAAGGGGATGCTCCTCTTGTGTTTAAAGATTATAAAGTAACCTGTCCCTGTACAAAAGTTAAATTCCCTTCGAAACCAGTGCTGCCGGGAGAAAAGGCTATGCTTGAAGTTACATTCGATACCAAGGGGAAATCGTACTATCAGGACAGAATAATAGAGATTTTTTCCAACTCGAAAAAGGGAACTGAAAAACTTCGAATTAAAGTCTTCGTCAAGTAAATGGAAGAATACCTCAAACCAACCTTTATTCTCGACTTTACTTCGCCGGAAGTTCAGGAGTATATCAATGAATTCAGGGAGTTAAACTCACCGGAAGAACAAGCGAAGGCATTATACCTGAAAGTGCGTGACGGATTTCTGTACGATCCATACCGTCTTGATTTACGACCTGAGGCATTGAAGGCATCTGTAATTCTGAAAAAAAGCAGAGCATGGTGTGTGGAAAAGGCAATCGTATTTGCAGCGGGTTTGAGAGCTTTATCTATTCCTTGTCGTTTAGGGTATGCGATCGTGCAAAATCATATTGGTGTTGAGCGTCTGACGACTATTCTGCGCTCGGAGAAAATAGTATTCCATGGATATGTGGACGTGTACTTAAATGACAAGTGGACAAAAGCGACTCCTGCTTTTGATCACAGAACCTGTTCTCTTTGTGAGGTACAACCGTTGGAATGGAATGCTGATGAGGATTCTTTGTTCCAGGAATACAGCGGGAAAGGTAAGTTTATGGAGTATCACCATGATTATGGAACTTTCCCTGATGTTCCCGTAGAACTGATGAATGAGGAAATGAAAAAGTACTACCCCCATCTTTTTGATGGCACACAGACCAACTCAAGACAGTTTTCTTTTTACCACCTGTGGTCTCCGAAAGACTAAACGCTTATTGATGTACGGTGTAACCTAGCCGCTCAATTGTGTTAACAACGTCTGTATCATTGAATTCACCGGAAACCGTAACATTGCCATTTTCAAGCTCAACTTTTATTTCATTGACGCCCGCAAGTTTACCAACAAATTTCTCGACTTTCTCGACACAATGACCACATGTCATTCCTGATACTTTATATGTTTTTGATGGCATAATATTGGTTTTTATACAATTAGTCTACTACTACAACTAGGTACTTGGAAATTTTCCAGAAAGTTCCAGGATCTTTGATAGAAATAACCTTAGTCCCACCTTTATCTTCAATACTGTAAGAAGAAGAAGGGTGATCACTTACTATCCGGATTTTCTTTCCTACGATAGTGATGGATTTGTTTTTGTTTTTGTCAATAGCTGTAAAATAGTCTTCGTTGAATCCATCTTTAATAGAAGTTTTCTTCCCGATTCCGATAAAACCACCTTCCTGTACAACAACATTATTTTCTTTTAATTCTTTTAATGAACCGTATACATAAAATACCTGATTCAATTCTTTCATGGTTTCGAGTGCAAGTTCCGATTGTTCCATGTAGGCATCAAATAACTTTGAATACTCACGATCAAGATCAGCAAGCTCCGACTGTAAAGACGCAATCATCTCTTCCTGTGAACGCACCTGCTCGGCAAGTCGGGCAACCATTGACTGAAGATCTTCAATCTGAAGGTTTTTATCCTCCAGTTGCTTGTTCAGTGAATTTACTTTTCGGATATTTTCTTCACGCAGAAAATTAATATTCTGAATTTCCTGAATAATCCATTGCTTATCTTCTTCAGTCATATTAATATCACCACTCCGCAAACGGATCTCATGTTCTTTATGGCTGATTTTGGCAACATTTTCCTGAATTTCATTAAACGTGGAGATCGACTCATTAAGCATAGAGTCTTTTTCCTGCATTTCCATTTCAAGCACACGGATTTCATTCTTTAATTTGGCAACTTCTTCACCATTTCCCTGAGGAACATCCGGAGTTTTGTCTGTCTTACAGGAAACAAGGAATAGAACTCCTGCTAAAATTATGTTTGTTAACTTCATATTGATCTGTTTGTCTTCCAACAAAACTAACTATTTATCGCCTGAAAAATTTTATCTTTAGCCAAAATATTGATTTTTATTCGTTAAATAACTTTAAAATAAACCTGTTTTCATGAAGTACCTTAGTTTATTAGTTGCAATTCTTACAGGAGTTGTTGTTTCGGCACAGTCTGTATTGTACAAGTTGGGAATGTCAAATCCCCAGACGCATTACTTTGAAGTTGAGATGATACTAACAGACTTTAAAACAGAAACGCTGGATTTAAAGATGCCGGTATGGGCTCCGGGGTCATATCTGGTACGGGAGTTTCCGTCAAATGTCAATTTGGTGAAGGTGTATGATGAAAAGGGAAATCCACTTGAGGTAAATAAAACGGATAAGAATACGTGGAGAGTTGAAGCAGGAAAAGCTAAGAAAGTAAGAGTCAATTATGAGGTATACGCATTTGACCTGACCGTTCGTACCAGCTTTTTGGATCTGACGCACGGATACATCAACGGAACAAGTGTTTTTATGTACGTCGATGGATTTAAAGAGCTTGCCGGAGATTTGATTATTACACCTCACTATTCTTTTAAGAAGGTAACAACTGCATTGCCAAAAAGAAGTGAACAAATAGCAGCTGACGGCACTTTCCTGTATCGATTTGATAATTTTGATCAGTTGGTAGATTGTCCTATCGAGATAGGGAATCAGGTAGAGTTTTCTTTTACAGCGGCAGGAATTCCGCATCATGTTGCTATATATGGTGAAGGGAACTATAACATCGAGCGTTTGAAGTATGATATGGCTAAAATAGTGGAGTCTACTACCCATGTTTTCGGATTTAATCCGAATGATGAGTACTGGTTTATTATTCACAACACGACAAACGGTGGGGGAGGACTTGAGCACACAAACTCAACAACGTTAAATGTACGTCGTTGGTCGTATGAAGGATCCTCATATCTGGGATTCCTTAGTTTGGTAGCTCATGAATATTTTCACTTGTGGAATGTAAAACGTTTACGTCCGATTGAACTGGGACCGTTTGATTATGACAAAGAAAACTATACATCATTACTTTGGGTGATGGAAGGATTTACTTCCTACTATGACGAGTTAATTCTCCGAAGAGCAGGATTTTATTCAGAGGATGAATATCTGAATAAACTTTTTGCTACGTTGAATGCTGTCGAAAACCAACCGGGAAATAAAATACAGCCTGTGGCGCACGCGAGTTTTGATGCATGGATCAAAGCCTATCGTCCAAATGAAAATAGTTATAATACAACGATCTCTTATTACAGCAAAGGGCAATTGATAGGGTTGGTATGTGATGCGATGATTATTGATGCGACCAATGGTAAAAAATCACTGGATGATTTTATGCAGGTGATGTACGATAAGTACTACGTTAAGGCAAAGCGAGGATTTACCGAAGATGAATTTAAGAAAGAGATGGAAGCCATTGTCGGTAAAAAACTGGATCAATTCTTTGAGGGGTATATCCATGGAACCGAAACAATTGATTACAACAAGTATTTGTCCATGGTAGGTTTACGCGTAACGAATAACGGAACACCGGAACCTTTCTTCGGAACTTCTCTTTCGGAAGATAACGGAAAGCTCATCGTAAAAAGAGTACAGTCCGGAAGTGCTGCAGAAACAGCAGGGGTCAGTGCAAATGATGAAATTTTGGCGGTAAACGGATTCAGAGCCAGTCAAAAAGGGTTCAGTGATTATCTGGGATCCTTAATGGTAGGGGATGCGTTTAAGTTATTGGTTTCCCGTGACGGTGTTTTGATGGAGTTGGATGCCTATATGGGAGAAATTATCAGAGCTCAGTACAGGCCTGCTTTGATCGATGATGCAAAAAAGGAAAAATTATTGCGTTACTGGTTAAGAGAAAAATAAAGAATGCAGTCAAAAGCACAGACTGTTGATGCTTATTTTAAGGAATTACCTGAGGATAGAAAAGAAGCTATGTCAAGACTTCGGACTACAATCCTTGAGAATCTTCCAAAGGGTTTTGCTGAAGTTATGAGCCATGGTATGGTAGGATATGTTGTTCCGCATGAGCTATATCCCGCCGGCTACCATTGTAACCCTGAACAACCGCTTCCGTTTCTGGGAATGGCATCTCAGAAAAATGCGATCTCATTTTACCACATGGGAATGTACGCAAATCAAGAATTACTGAATTGGTTTGTGCAAGAGTATCCCAAACATTGTTCGCTGAAACTGGATATGGGGAAAAGCTGTGTTCGGTTTAAAAAAACGGACAAAATTCCGTTTGGTTTAATTGGTGAACTGGTACGTAAAATGTCTCCTGAAGAATGGATTGAAATCTACGAAAAAGAAGTAAAGAGAAAATAGCTCCTACACTGACTTATTTTAAATTGCTTTCATACGGCATGCGGTTCATGATCGACCGGCTTAACGTCAATTCATCAGCATAATGAAGTTCCGATCCGACAGCAACTCCTCTGGAAAGTGTGGAAATAATTACTGGAAATTCCTTTAGTTTTTTATAGAGGTAGAAGTTGGTGGTGTCTCCTTCCATTGTAGCATTAAGCGCCAGTATAATTTCATGCACTTCACCGGTTTTGGCTTTTTCAAGTAATGAAGGAATATTCAGATCCGAAGGTCCTATTCCTTCCATCGGTGAGATAATTCCTCCCAATACATGATAGATCCCTTTGAAAGAAGAAGTGGCTTCTATAGCCATGATATCGCGCAAATCCTCAACAACGCAAATCACCGAATGATCCCGTCGCGGATTGAGACAAATTTCACAAATTTCGCCATCAGAGATATTTCCACAGGAAGCGCAGGTCTTTACTTCTTTTTTCATTCGGGCAAACGCATCGGAAAATCGTTTTACATCTGATTCCTCTTGTTTTAAAAGATGTAATACAAGACGAAGAGCAGTCTTTTTTCCTACTCCCGGAAGAGAAGCCATCTGTTCAACTGCCTCCTCAATATATCTGGATGGGATATTCACAGCACGAAGGTACGTAACAATAAAAAAATAGCAGCGTAAAGAAAACAAAAAATGCACGGACTAAACAGAAATCCGTGCACTTAACTATGTACGTAAATTGATTATTTGTTTTTCAGAAGATCGCGAATTTCACCGAGCAACACTTCTTCTTTGGAAGGCGCGGGTGGTGCAGCAGGAGCTTCTTCTTTTTTCTTTTTCATTCTGTTAACTCCTTTCACCAAAAAGAACATAAAGAAAGCCACGATAATGAACTCCAGTGTTACACCGATAAAATCACCGTACAACACACTCACTTCAGGTGTGGTTATTTCTCCGGCATCATTTGTGACAGCTTCTCGTACGACCCATTTCCACTGGCTCATATCTTTCCCCTGAATTAACCCTACTAGTGGCATTACCATTCCTTTTATAAAAGCTCCCGTTACTTTCGTAAAGGCTGCCCCCATAACAAAACCTACCGCCAGATCAACCAGATTGCCTTTCATGGCAAAATCCTTAAATTCCTTAATAAATCCCATACGAATAAATAATTGTGTTATGCCGAAAGTAGTGATATTTAGCATGAAAATCCAAATGCCTAAGTGAAAAAAAAATAAAACGGACAACCATTTTGTACCACGATTGTTTGTCTTTTGTATCTTTCGAAAAAAGAATGAGATGATCAGAACAGCTTTATTATTGCTATTTACACTTGTTGTTGTTCCCGTTTTTACCTATTATTTTGATGATTCGCTACAGCCTGAAATTCAATCGGTTTTAACCGGGTTATTTTATATTGCAGGAGCAATTGCAGTGTATTGTTTTGTTGTAGGAGAACTGACAAAAAACTACTCTCAGGTAGATAAATTGTGGAGTATCTCTCCGTTGATTTATGCCTGGTACATTGCACACTCAGTTGGTTATACCGAACGCTCTGTACTAATGGCTGTAATGGTGTCGGTCTGGGGGGCGCGTCTTACTTTTAATTTTGCGCGTAGGGGAGGGTATTCCTGGAAATTCTGGACAGGTGAAGAAGATTACAGGTGGCCTGTACTCAGAGAAATGGCACCGTTAAATCGTCCGTGGGTATTTTCACTTTTTAATCTGTTGTTTATTTCTGGATATCAGAATGCTCTGATACTGTTATTTACACTTCCTGCACTATATGCTGTACAAACCGATACGCCGTTAAACTGGTTGGATTATACGGCTGCATTTTTTGTGCTCTTGTTTGTTATAATTGAGTTTATTTCAGATCAACAACAATATGACTTTCAGACGGAAAAATATCGTAGAATTAAAGAAGGAATTCCTTTGGAAGGAAAATATAAAAAGGGATTTGTAGCAGAAGGGCTTTGGTCGGTTGTGCGGCATCCGAATTATATGGCAGAACAATGCGTTTGGATTTCTTTCTATTTCTTCAGTGTGGCAGCTTCGGGAAATTGGCTAAACTGGTCTGTTTCGGGAGCTTTATTATTGGTTATTCTATTCAAAGGAAGCTCTGATTTCAGTGAAAACATATCTGCCGGAAAATACCCGGATTACAAAGAATATCAGAAGAAAGTACCTCGTTTTATTCCCTTTACTAAGTAATCAGAAAGGGGGAGGGGTACAGGTATCCGAAAAATTACACTCGTAGCCAGAGCTTCTTCCGGAATTGCATTTTAGGGAGCGACAAAGGCGTATATCAAAAATTTTTCGCGTAGTTTTTGTTAAAAGTGTAAGGGATTTATGTAACAACACTCAGTTCCGGGGATCTAGATAAAAGTAATAGTTGGGATAGCAATAATGATTCCACATGGGCTGATTTACCGGGTTGTGAAAAAGAGGAGAATGGTTGAAATAACGTAACTTAACAACATAATAATCAACGAAACACTACAAAGTGAAAACAATGTCGTATCTTTGCACCCAATTTTAAATAAATTTATGACTTTTAATGAATTAGGGTTACGGCCGGAAGTTCTTCAAGCTCTTGAAAATATGAACTTTACAACGCCAACACCTATACAGGAGAAAGCCATACCCCACCTTTTGTCCGGAGAGAGTGATTTTGTGGGATTGGCGCAGACAGGAACGGGGAAAACAGCAGCATTTGGATTACCACTTTTAAGTATTATCGATTGGTCGAACAAATTTCCGCAGGGAATTATTATATGTCCGACCCGTGAGCTATGTCTCCAGATTACAAAAGATTTAACTGCTTTTGGAGAATACCTTAAGCCGGAGACAGTAGTAGCTGTATACGGAGGAGCTGATATCAGAAGACAGATTACACAAATCAAAAAGGGAGCAAATATTATTGTAGCTACTCCCGGGCGTTTGGTTGATTTGATCAAACGTAAGGCAATTGACCTGAACCGTATAGAAACGGTTGTGTTGGATGAGGCAGACGAAATGTTGAATATGGGGTTCAAAGAAGATATCGATATGATTCTTAGCCAGACTCCGGATTACAAAAATGTTTGGCTTTTTTCAGCAACAATGCCGAAGGAAGTTGCTCAGATTTCAAAGAATTATATGCTGGATCCGTTGGAGGTTTCCATCGGACATAAAAATCAGAGTAACGAAAATATCGATCACATATACTATGTAGTGAAAGAACGGGATCGTTATCTGGCACTGAAACGATTAATTGATGTCAATCCTGAAATTTTCGGACTGGTGTTTTGTCGTACGCGAAGAGAAACACAGGATGTAGCTGAAAAATTAGGGAAAGAAGGATACAGTGCAGAACCATTACACGGAGATTTATCTCAGGCACAACGTGATCGTGTTATGGATCGCTTCAGAAGAAAAGATTTGCAACTATTGGTTGCTACTGACGTGGCTGCTCGTGGTATTGATGTAGATAATATTTCGCACGTTATCAATTATAACTTGCCGGATGATATTGAAAATTATACACACAGGAGTGGTAGAACAGCACGTGCAGGGCGTAAAGGTGAGTCTCTTGTTTTAATTAATCCGAAGGAAAAGTTCAAAATTAAGGCTATTGAGAAGCAGATGAGAACAACGTTTACGTTAGGTGAAATTCCTAGTACGGAACAAGTGTTCCAGACGCAGTTGAATTCCATTGTTCAGAAAGTAGTGGCAGCGCCATTGCGTCATGAAGAATTGGATGAATTCATGCCTCAGATTATTGAAATGTTTGAAGGACATTCCAAAGAGGAGGTGATTCAACAATTTGTGAGCGCTGAATTCGCCCGCTTCCTGGAATTTTACAGAAACGCATCAGATCTTAATGCTAAAGCTTCCAGAGATGATCGTGGAGGTGATGATCGAAAAGAAAGAGGAAGAAGGAGAGACAGCGACGGAAATGCACAGCGTTACTTTGTAAACCTTGGACGAAAGGATGGCTTGAATCCAGGAGGTTTATTGCGTGTGATTTGTGACGAAACAGGTTTGAATTCAAGTGATATTGGTCGTATCGATATTAAAGAAGCATTTTCATTCTTTGAAACAAAACCCGAATTAGCGAACCTTATTCTGGATGCATCGCGCAGAGCAGAGTTTGAAGGGAAGTCGCTTAATGTTGAATTGACCAAGGATGCCGGAGGCGGAAGATCAGGGGGGCGTTCCAGAGGAGGTTCATCTTCTTCTTCGGGAGGAAGACGTTCAGGAGGATCAAAATTTGGTTCTAAAGGATCATCATCAAAGTCCGGAGGATTTAAAGGTAAAAGAAGTTCAAAAAAGTCATATTAATTTAGTGCATGGAAATCAGAAACATCGCAATTATTGCACACGTTGACCACGGTAAGACAACCCTGGTTGACCGAATGATCGAAGCAGGTGAAAGTTCTCTCGAAAAGAAAGAATCGGGAGGAGACCTGATAATGGATAACAATGATCTTGAAAGAGAAAGAGGAATTACAATTGTTTCCAAAAACGTATCCGTTCAGTATAAGGACACTAAGGTCAATATCATTGATACTCCGGGTCACGCCGACTTTGGTGGTGAGGTAGAACGTGTATTGAATATGGCTGATGGTGTTTGTTTGTTGGTAGATGCTTTTGAAGGGCCTATGCCACAGACGCGCTTTGTACTTCAGAAAGCACTTCAAATTGGTTTGAAACCGCTGGTTGTAATCAATAAAGTAGATAAGGACAACTGTACACCTGAAGAAGTACACGAAAAAGTCTTTGATCTGATGTTCGAACTGGATGCTAATGAAGAGCAGTTAGAGTTTGCGACGATATATGGTTCTGCAAAGAACGGATGGATGTCAGAAGACTACAAGCAACCTACTGATAGTATCACGCCCCTGTTGGATAAAATTCTGGAGTATTTCCCACCACGTAAAATCGAGGCCGGGAATACGCAAATGCTGATTACTTCACTGGATTTCTCTTCCTATGTTGGACGTATTGCAATCGGACGATTGAACCGTGGCGAATTGAAAGAAAATATGCCGGTTATTCTGTCAAAAAGAGACGGGAAACAGGAAAAACATCGTATTAAAGAGGTGTTTGTTTTCGATGGAATAGAGCGAAAAAAGGTATCTGAAGTGCAGGCAGGAGATGTTTGTGCTGTTACGGGAATTGAAGGTTTTGAAATCGGAGATACAATCTGTGATGCCGAAAATCCTCAGCCCCTGCCAAGTATTGCTATTGATGAGCCAACTATGAGTATGTTGTTCAGTATTAATGACTCACCTTTCTTTGGTAAGGAAGGTAAGTTTGTTACATCGCGTCATATTCAGGAACGTCTTGAGAAAGAATTAGAAAAAAACCTTGCGATGCGTGTTGAGCAGGGAGCAACAGCTGATAAATGGATTGTGTTCGGTCGTGGAGTAATGCACTTGTCTGTTTTGATTGAGACGATGCGACGCGAAGGATACGAACTTCAGGTAGGACAGCCTCAGGTGATTGTTAAGGAGATTGACGGAGTAAAGTGTGAGCCTGTAGAGGAATTGACAATCGATCTACCGGAAGAGCATTCAGGAACGGCTGTTGAAGCAGTATCGAAGCGTAAAGGAGAAATGACGGATATGGAACCAAAAGGAAACCGAATGATTATACGTTTCCTTATTCCATCGCGGGGAATTATCGGTTTGCGTAACTTTCTGTTGACACAAACAGCTGGTGAAGCGATTATGACACACCGATTCCTTGAGTTTCAACCTTATAAAGGTGAGATTCCCGGACGTATGAACGGATCATTAATATCGATGGAACAGGGGGCAGCAATTCCTTATTCATTGAACAATCTTCAGGAAAGAGGTCGTTTCTTTGTGGAGCCAAACCAGGAAATTTATGAAGGTCAGGTGATCGGGGAAAATTCGCGTCAGGGAGATCTTGTTGTGAATGTCACGAAAACTAAAAAGCTGACAAATATGCGGTCTTCCGGGGCAGATGACAAGGTCAAATTGGCACCCCCAAAACGATTCAGTCTGGAAGAAGCGTTGGAATATATTCAATCGGATGAATATGTGGAAGTTACTCCACAAACAATTCGTTTGAGAAAGATTTTATTGAAAGAGCACGATAGAAAACGTGCCGGAGGAAAATAAGTACAAGGAAAAATGAGTGGGGTTTCCCGCTCATTTTTCGTTTTGGGAATCAAATTTGTTAATCAATTGTTGATAACAAATCCAAAGACGGAGGAAAACACTTTTTTCCTTTTGTATCTTTAGAAAAGCAAATGTAGGCGTATGTTTGACAGCGAAGAAGAAGAGTACAGAGATAGCGCTTTTTATGATGATCTAGAACGGTTTGAAACCATGATAAAGAAAGGTTCTTCGGAATTTTTTGATTCGGATCGTCTTGAAATGATGTTGGATCATTTCATCATGAATAACCAGTATCGAAAGGCTTTAGCATGTGTGGATCATGCCCTGTATCATTTCCCGATGAATATAACCTTTAAAGTCCGTAAGGCTCAGGTATTATCAGGAGGAGGTAAGTTGAATGAGGCACTGAACTTACTGCTGGAAGTGGAACGCTTTGTTCAGGAAGATCAGGAGTACTTATTGACAAGGGCGTCTGTTCACAGTCAGCTCAGAGATTCTAAAAGTGCTGTAAGGTACTTCGAGAAAGCTTTGGCGCAAAGTTCCGGAGAAGAGCGGGATGAAATTTATGTTGATTTATCGTTTGAATACCAGGCGTTGGATGACTATGATTCGGCTATTCGGATATTGACAGAGGCTGTTTCCGAGAATCCGGAGAATGAAAGTGCAGTCTATGAATTGGCGTATTGTTTCGATCAGAAAGGAGACATAGAAGAAGCTGTTAAATGCTACGAAGTTTATCTGGACTTTAATCCGTACTCATTTACTACCTGGTATAATCTTGGGAATGCCTATTCGAAAGCTGAGAACTACGAAAAAGCGGCATGGGCTTATGATTACAGCATTTTGATCAATGACAACTTTACTTCGGCTTATTTTAATCTGGCGAATGCCTATGTTTCTTTGAATAAGTTCCGAATGGCAATTGAGTGTTTTGAAAAATGCTTGGAATTGGACGGAGAAGATGCTGTAATTGTAAACTATATAGCAGAAGCATACGAACAATTGGAAGAGTATGATCTGGCCTTACACTATTACAGACTCAGCCGTGAATTAAGCCCCGAACTTCCTGAACCCTGGTTGGGAACAGGAATCGTTCTTGATTTGCAGGGAAAAGAAAATGAAGCTATCCATTTTATCCGAAAAGCAGTTGAGTTGGAACCAAACAATCAGGATTATCTTCATGTGTTGGGAGGGTGTGAACTGAAAGTAGGAGATTTGGAAGCCGCTGAAGTAGCTTATAGTAAGGGACTTTCTCTTGACCCGTCGAATGAAGACTTACTAATTGACTATATCAAACTCGTTGCTGTTAACGATTTGGAAACAGGTGTAGAACAGCTTGAGCAATTTATATCAGAAAATCAATTGGAAGGTGTGTCTAAGTTATTGCTAGTCAAATTGTACTGGATGGTTGGTAAACAATCAGATGCATTATTACTGTTTAAAGATCTTGTCTTTTTGCGTCCTAATGTAGCGAAAAAACTATTTTTACACTTTGAAGAGGCTGAGATGATTCCTCAGTTTATTCAATTGTATGAACTAATCGAAGAAAAATAATAAGATGAATTTTGAATTGCCTTTTATTCCGAACAGAAGTAGTAGACCCCGCAAAAAAGGGGTTACCATGATGATGGATAAAGGATTGGGATTGAAAGAGACCGAATTGTTTATTGAAGGGAATGCCCCTTATACAGATATCGTGAAGTTTGGATTTGGGACTGCGATGGTAACTCCCAATCTGGAAGAGAAGCTGAAACTCTATAGGCAGGCAGGAATCCGTCCGTATTTTGGAGGAACCTTGTTTGAGGTGTTTTATGCGCGTGGAATGCAGGAAAACTTTTTCCGGCTTTTGGATAAATATGATCTTGATCTGGCTGAGATCTCAGATGGTTCCATTATCATTCCACACGAGGAAAAATGTGAACTAATTGCAAAAATGTCTAAGGACAGAACAATTCTTTCCGAAGTGGGATCTAAAGATTCCGGGATTTTGATTAGTCCGGGAAAATGGATTAAGAGTATGAAAATGGAACTGGAAGCGGGTTCGTGGAAGGTAATTGCCGAAGGAAGAGAAGCAGGGAATGTTGGTGTTTTCCGTGCTAACGGAACAGCACATACCTTATTGATCAATCGTATTATTAAAGCAGTTAATCCAGATGATATTTTGTGGGAAGCACCTCAGAAAAATCAGCAGGTTTGGTTTATAAAGCTCTTTGGAGCTGATGTCAATTTGGGGAATATCGCTCCGAATGAAGTAATTCCTTTGGAATGTTTACGTCTTGGTCTTAGAGGAGATACATTCTTTGAGAGTTTACCAAAAGATGTAGAAGAGCGCCTTCGTCAACGAAATGATGAAGATGCTGTTGAAGAAGAGGAGGAAGAACAGGAATAATTTCGTATTTTTAAAGAGGAATAGAAAACTATTCTGAAATACGGTAATTATTGCGTTATGAAAAAAGTCTCAGCAGGTGGTATTGTAATATTTCTGTTTTTGTTTGCAGCTTGTCAGACAGAAACGGATACAATAGCTTCTTCCGATAAGTCTACTACCACAGATATTCCGGATACGGATCGTTTGGATAGCTTAATAGGAGAGGTTCAAAGTGTTTTGATCGGTAGCCTTACTTCCGCCATTGAGGACGAGGGATTTGAAGCTGCCGCATTATTTTGTAGTAGTAAAGCCCAGCATCTGACAGATTCTATGTCTGAAGTGATTGGTGCACGAATCAGTCGTGTGTCGGCTCAGAATAGAAACGAAAAGAACGCTCCTGACGCATACGAAAAAGAAGTTTTGCTTGCTTTTCAAAAAGGGAAGGAGAGTGGTAATATGCCGCTTTCCCAGATTAATCAAACACAACACAAGTATTATAGACCTATTTTGCTAGGAATGCCCGTTTGTTTGAAATGTCACGGGAGTGAAGAAGATAGAGATCCTGCAGCGTATGCAGTTATAAAAGAATATTACCCACATGACAAAGCTACAGGGTATTCACTTGGTGATTTCCGTGGAATGTGGGTATTAGACTACGAAAGATTACTGGACTAAGAAAAATGGAAGATAGCTTTAAGCATAAAGGGATGAGAAAAAAACTCATCGAAGAATTACGTCATTTTGGTATCACTGAAGAACGTGTTTTGGACGCGATGATGAAAATTCCCCGTCATTTTTTCTTGGATCTTGCTTTTGTAGAACAGGCGTATTCTAATGTAGCTTTTCAGATCGGAGCAGGACAGACCATCAGTCATCCACGAACGGTTGCCTACCAGACTCAATTACTGAATCCCCAAAGAGGACAAAAAATTCTTGAAATTGGTACAGGATCAGGCTATCAAACGAGTGTATTATGTGAAATGGGTGCGCGTGTATACAGCATCGAACGTCAGAAAGAGCTCTTTATAAAATCCAGAAAAATTATTGGTCAGTTGGGGTATACTCCGAAACTGTTTTTTGGAGATGGTTACAAAGGAATGCCTTCGTATGCTCCGTATGATGGGATAATCGTTACTTGTGGAGCCCCGTTTATTCCCGATGCTTTGGTTGAACAGCTGAAACCGGGGGGGAAGATGATTATTCCGGTAGGAGATGGAGCCAAGCAGATTATGCATCAGGTAACAAAAAATCCGGACGGAACGTTACTTGTAGATCAGTTTGGAGAATTCTCTTTTGTTCCTATGTTAGAAAAAGTAGCAAAGTGATGAAATGGATCACACTTATAGAGTATTACGATCCGATAAAAGCACATTTTGCACGCATACATCTGGAGGCTAACGAAATTCCCTGTCAGTTGAAGGATGAACAAATTGTTTCAGTAAATCCGCTTTATGCCAATGCTGTAGGAGGTGTTAAATTACAGGTTCCGGATTCTGATGTTGAAAAAGCACTGGAAGTTATTCGGGAAATGAATGAGCTTCCATATATCGATAAGGAAGGGAAAGCGATTCAATGCCCGAAATGTGGGGGAACTGATGTTACCAATGATTTTAATGACATTTCCGGGTTCAGGAGCTTTATGGCAATGCTGATCTCGTTTGCTTTTTCTGTCTGGCCTTTGTACAAAAAGGAAGTATACTACTGCAAAAGCTGCAAAAGAACTTTCGGAGGGTAAAATTAGTTTCCGCCTTGCAATTGCATCAGGTTGGCATAAATACCATTTTCCATTTTCATCAGTACTTCGTGTTTTCCGGATTCGATTACTTTCCCGTTGTCGATTACAATAATTTTGTCTGCTTTTCGAATCGTCGACAGACGGTGCGCAATGACGATACTGGTTCGGCCAACCATTAGTTTATCCAGAGCTTCCTGAACTAGTTTTTCCGATTCGGAATCCAGTGCACTGGTGGCTTCATCCAAAATTAGAATAGCCGGATCTTTTAGAACTGCTCTGGCAATGGCAATACGTTGCTTCTGCCCCCCGGATAACTGGATCCCACGATCACCGACTTCTGTATTGAATTGATCAGGAAAACTCTCTATAAATTCAAGTGCATTGGCCTGACGGGCTGCTTCCCGAATTTCTTCGTGCGTAGCATCGGGTTTACCGTATGCTATATTCTCCTGAATTGTTCCGGAAAATAAAATTACTTCCTGAGGAACAATAGCCATTTGGCTTCTCAGGTTTTTTACCTCAATGGTATCAATGGAATGATTATCAAACAAGATTGCTCCTTCCCGGATGGTGTAATAATTCAATAACAGGGAGGATATAGTTGATTTTCCGGCACCACTTGAGCCTACCAGAGCAATGGTTTCTCCCGGTTGTGCGTCAAAAGAAAGTCCTTTTAGAACTTCCAGGTCAGGACGCTGGGGGTAAGCAAAACGCACATCTTTAAGCTCGATTTTTCCGTGCAATTGAATCTCTTGTTTTCCTTTTAGTAATTCCTGTTCTGAAGCTTCTTCAATGATGTTCATTAAATGTTCGGTTGACCCTACTGCTTTTTGAATAGAGGCGAACAAATCGGGAAGTGAACCGACAGAAGCTCCTAACATTACGGTGAACATAATAAAGGAGAAAAAGTCAGCCATACTCATAGCCTGTTCAACCTGAACCATGTGAACCCCTTTCCAGATAATGAAAATAATAGCCCCGAAAAGACATAGAAAAATGAAAGAGACAAAAATTCCCCGCCAGTTTCCACTTTTTATATTCAACTGACGAATCTCTTCTATTGCTTTTTTGAATTTAAGCAACTCAAGCGCTTCATTGGTAAATGACTTTACATTAGAAATTCCCATCAGACTTTCTTCGATAATACCATTGGAAGCAGCAGCAGAATCTTGTGCTTTTTTGGATAATCCGCGAATGAAACGCCCGAAGAAAACAGCAACAATAGCCATTACCGGAACTGTAGCAAGCATAATTAATGCTAATTTCCAGGATAAAAAGAACAGCCAGATAACGACTCCCAGAACAATGACAACCTGGCGGAAAAATTCAGCAATGGTTGTGCGCATTGTTTCCTGAATCAGGTTCAGATCTCCGGAAATTCTGCTGGTAAGTTCGCCCACCTTGTTTTTATTGAAAAAATCCATAGGCATATGGATGAGCCTGTTAAAGGCTACATATCTAAGATCCCTAAGTGTGTTTTCAGTTACCCGGGTGAAAAGAATAATTCGGAAATAAGAAAAAACAGACTGTAACAGAAACAGGATAAATAGTGCAAATGCAATTGAGTTAATACTATCCAACTGTAGGAGAGAAGAACTCTGTTCAGGAGAGCTAAGGTCTGCCATATTAGCAGGAGATCCCAAAAGTTGCCCCATTAAATAAGGGAATAATAGTCCAACCGAACTGGAGAAAACAAGAAATACCCAGCCAACAATGAAAGTTCCTTTGTAAGGTCCGATGTAGGAGAAAATGCGTCTGGCTTTTGCGTATGAATCCTTCGATAGTTTTATTTTTTCCTTTTTATCCTTATTCGGTCTGAGCATGCTGAAATTCTTTTCCACAAAAGTAGTTGACAAAGCCTTATTGACGACTTTTTTCTACTTTTTTTAATAATTTTATTGCTTTATTCAAATTTATACTATCTTTGCAGTCCGAATTTGAAATACGAATTGATAATAATAAAAGGTCATGAAAAGGACGTTTCAACCATCAGTAAGAAAAAGAAAGAATAAGCACGGTTTCCGTAGTAGAATGGCAACAAAAAATGGTCGTAAAGTGCTTGCTGCGCGTCGTCGCAAAGGTAGAAAGAGAATTTCTGTTTCTGACGAAGGTAATCATAAGAGATAAATAAACTCATTATAAATACGAAAAGGGGTTTCCTGTTAGGGAACTCCTTTTTGTGTTGTGTGTTATTTTTTAATTTATTTTTGCTTTGATGTGTGCCGGAAGAGTCTTTACGTTATAAAGACTAATAGGTAGAAGAAAAGGTACGCCTTATCGTACCATTCTTACATAAACGACTTTTTTGGTTTCGAAAAATGCTTCATCAAAGAACTTGGTCAAATCAACAATTTCCATATCCTGTCGGATTCCTTGTAACTCTTCTGTCAGGTCTCCTCCTTTCAAATAAAAGATACCGTTAGGATAGGAGTTACTTTGCTCTTTCAGGAACTTATTATTGGTCCAGGGTAAAAAACGGGGCATGGCTGTAACGGCTCTGCTCACGACGAAGTCAAATTTTTCTTTGATGTTTTCAGCGCGCTCATGAGCTGCACGTACGTTTTTAAGTCCTAACTCGGCAGCTACTTCTTTTACTACCTTTATCTTTTTACCTATAGAGTCTACCAAAAAGAAGTGGCATTCAGGGAATAAAATGGCAAGGGGGATTCCGGGGAAGCCTCCACCGGTTCCGATGTCCAGTATTTTCGTTCCGGGTCTGAAGTTGATGACTTTGGCAATCGCCAGCGAATGTAAAACATGACGCTCATAGAAATCATCCATATCCTTACGGCTGATTACATTAATTTGGTTGTTCCAGTGTTCGTAGACCGCTTTTAATTTGGCTAGTTTTTCGCGTTGCTCACTACTGAGGTCGGGAAAATATTTATCAATCAACTCCATGCGGCAAATGTAAGCATAAGCAGGAAATGAATCAGTAAAATGATCTGCATATCTGACCGGGAAAGATTGAAATTACCAGTTTTTCAATAGTTTTCAAATGCGCCCAGCCCAAATAAAGCGTAGTCATAGCGTGAAGGATCTTTAGGGTCAAATGAATCCAGAGTAGCATGAATTTCATCCAGAGCTTTCCAATCGTTCTGTTTTCTATTGAGAATTCCCAGTTTTCGGGCAACATTTCCGGTATGTACATCCAAAGGAATTCTTAGTGAGCTTTGTGGGATAGTATTCCATATTCCAAAATCAATTCCCCGGTCATCTTTTCGTACCATCCACCTCAAAAACATGTTAAGCCGTTTGGCTGCACTTCCTGACATCGGATTACTGATATGTTTTTCTGTTCGCTGTAAATGAGGATAGGAGAGTAAGGTGTTTCTGAAATAAAAAATATGTTCTTTTACGGATGGTATATTCCCTGTTGAAAGAAACATCGTTTCCAAAGACGGTTCTTTCGAATAGTGTTGTTTTAGTGCGGAAAAGAAAAAAAGTAAATCTTCCCGGTTAAAAGTCCGGTGTACAAATTCAATCTTCTGCCAATCTTCTTCCGTTGTGTTTAATAAAAAATCATGTGGCGAGTTTTCCATGATTTGAACCAGTTTCTCCCCGTTATTTATTATACTTTTCCGATTTCCCCAGGCAATCGTAGCTATTAACAATCCGATGATTTCTATATCCTGCTTTTTCGAAAACCGATGGACAATCTGAATAGGGTCTGTTTGAATAAAGTCGGGGCGATTATACAGATCCGCTTTTTCGTCCAGTAATACTTTTAATTCTTTTTTATTCATTTCGCAGAAATCAATTGTCCGTCTGTCATGGTTAATGAGCGGTCAGCAAGAGCTGCTAATTCGGGATTATGCGTAACAATGATAAATGTCTGATTGAAATCTGAACGAAGTTTTCCGAACAGGTTGTGTAATTCAGTGGCATTTCCACTGTCCAGATTTCCGGATGGTTCATCTGCAAAAATGATGGAAGGATTATTAATCAAAGCTCTGGCAACTGCCACACGTTGTTGTTCCCCCCCCGAAAGTTGTGAAGGCTTGTGTTGGGCGCGCTCTGATAGTCCGAGGTAATCCAACAGATCCATTGCTTTCTTATCAGCTTCTTTTTTGGATTGACTGCCATTGATGTAAGCCGGGATTGCTACATTTTCCAAAGCTGTAAATTCAGGAAGTAATTGGTGAAATTGAAAGATGAATCCCAGTTTTTCATTTCTGAATTTAGCCAGTTCATTAGACGACAGTGCAAAAGGGGAGATGCCGTCGATTGATAAAGAACCCTGATCCGGTTTTTCCAATGTTCCCAGAATCTGAAGGAGAGTTGTCTTTCCAGCACCGGATCTACCTACGATGGAAATAATTTCTCCCTGTTCAACTGTCAGGTTCAAGTCCCTGAGAACAGAAAGTGAACCAAAACTTTTTTGTATATCAGAAGCTATAAGCATAACAGCGAAATTACTACTTTTGTGGTAATCATGGATGGCAGGTAAAAAATTAAATACTCAAATTTGTTTTTATCAGTAAATTAGCTATCTTTGCGCCCTTAAATTTTAATTAGTTGTATTATGAATAGTTACGAAACTGTTTTCATTTTAACTCCCGTTTTGTCTGAAGATCAGGCAAAGGAAACAGTAAAGAAGTTCGAAGACTTGATTGCCGCTAATGGTGGTAAATTAGTTTCAAGTGAGGATTGGGGACTGAAAAAATTAGCATACCCTATCCAGAAGAAAACTACAGGATTCTACTTCTTGCTTGAGTTTCAGGTGGAAGGTGCTGCGATCGGTAAGATCGAGACAGAATTTAAACGTGATGAGCGTGTAATGCGTTTCCTTACGGTTAAAATGGAAAAAGACCACTTGGCGTGGGCTGAGAAGAGAAGAGTGAAAATGGGTAAAACCTTAGAAGCTTAATTTATTCACCTTAAAAAAACATTGAATCATGGCAGATGATATCAGATATTTGACACCGATTAACATCGACATCAAAAAAGAAAAGTACTGTCGCTTTAAGAAAAGCGGAATTAAGTTTGTAGACTACAAGGATTCTAACTTCTTGTTGAAGTTTGTTAACGAGCAGGGAAAAATTCTTCCTCGTCGTGTAACAGGAACTTCGGCTAAGTACCAGAAGAAAGTGAACAAAGCTATCAAAAGAGCTCGTCATCTGGCGATTCTTCCTTACGTAGGGGATATGCTTAAGTAATTTTTGTTGAATCCGAAAAATTTGAAAAGATGGAATTGATACTTAAGAAAAACGTAGATAAACTTGGATACAAGGATGATGTCGTAACGGTAAAGCCAGGTTATGGACGTAACTTCCTTATTCCACAGGGATATGCAATTTTGGCTACTCCTTCAACGATGCGTGCACACGAAGAAATGCTAAAGCAACGTTCCCACAAGGAAACAAAAGTTAAAGAGGAAGCTCAGGCGCTTGCTGCTAAATTGGACGGGTTAACTGTTACAATCGGAGCAAAAGTTGGTGAGAATGGAAAAATCTTTGGTTCTGTTAACACAATCCAATTGGCTGATGCTTTGAAGAAGATGGATATCGATATCGATAGAAAATCGTTGAAGATCAAAGATGAACCTATCAAGGATGCTGGTACTTACGAAGCAGAGGCAAACCTTCACAAAGAAGTGAAGCAGGTTTTCCACTTCGAAGTAGTTGGAGAATAAGTAATAGAGTTATTACAAGATATAAAAAATCCCGGAAGTTTTCTTCCGGGATTTTTTTGTGCTCTATTCTTTTATTCTTTTCTGAAACTTACTTTATGCATATCCGGAAGAAAGTAGGCTATACTACCGATTAGCGGAAGATAGGAACAGATGTGATAGATATATGTTACCGAAGTACTATCAGCCAACCAACCGAGTACAGCAGAACCCAATCCACCCATTCCGAAAGCGAAACCGTAAAACAAGCCGGATACCATACCTATCTTTTTAGGGAGTAATTCCTGTGCATATACCAGTATAGCGGGAAAAGCCGAGGATATGATCAGTCCGATAATCACAACCAGAATAGCCGTCCATTCAAGGTTTGCATAGGGGAGAAGTAGGGTGAAGGGAGCTGCTCCCAGAACTGAAATCCAGATAACGAGCCTACGACCAAATTTGTCTCCAAAAATTCCGCCCAATAAGGTTCCAACAGCAACAGCAATCAGAAAATAAAATAAATACACCTGAGCCTGTACTTCTGTTAAACCGAACCGATCCATAGTATAGAACTGGAAGTAACTGGTAATACTGGCTACATAGAAATACTTTGAGAAAATAAGTACAAGTAAAACGATAATTGATCCGGTAACCCGAAGTCGGGATAGCTCCGGTATTAAAATGTCCTTTTTGGGGCGACGACGGGCAACTTTCAGACTTCGGTTATACCAGTTTCCTATAAAACCAAGAGTGATTTGCGCTAAAATGGCAAAAATGACAAACCAGAGAAGATAGATTTGGCCTTTTGGAATAACAATCCATGCGACCAATAGCGGAGCCAGTGCTGTACCCGCGTTTCCTCCAATCTGAAATACGGATTGCGCAAAACTTCTCCGTCCTCCGGAAGCAAGAAAAGCTACACGGGAAGATTCCGGGTGAAAAATAGAAGATCCTATTCCAACCAGAACAACAGAAATTAATATCCAGTAATAACTGGGGGCATAGGCAAGAAGTATAATTCCTGACATAGTAAACAGCATTCCGATAACCTGAGAGAAAGGTTTGGGATGTTTGTCCGTATAAGCACCGACAACAGGCTGAAATATTGAAGCGGCAACCTGATAACAAAGTGTAATTATCCCGATCTGAGTCATGGATAAGTCGAATTTCTGTTCCAGTCTGGGGTAAATTGCAGGAATTACAGCTTGTAATAAATCATTTAGTAAGTGTGCAAAACTAATTGCAATAAGTAGCGCGTAAACCGGTTTTTGTTTTGTTGGATTTGCTTGTGAAACCGACATGTCTTTTTTCTGCAAAAATACCGGAAATCTCTATGCCAAAGACCAGATTGCGTTGTTTCATTACGAACTGTTTGAGGTATTCTCTTGCAGTAGGATGAATACCAACAGATTAGTGTAAACAATCATTTTAGGCTATCTACACGAACCTGTTGGTCGTTTTCGCTTATATTAATCCGTTTATGTCTATATTTTCGTTGACATCTTCATCGTAATCAACTCCTTCAAATCCAAAACCGAACAGGTTTAAAAAATCAGATTTATAGCCGTTCAGGTCTCCTATTTCAGGAAGCGTTGATGTGTCAGCTAATTTCCACAGCTTAGTAATTTCATTTTGCACATCTTCTCTCATTTCCCAATCATCTATTCTGATTCTTCCTTTAGTATCCAGAGGAAGCTCATCTTTTATATACAAACGTTCCCTGAACAAACGATTTATCTGTTCAATACAACCTTCGTGAAGATCTTTTTCCTTCATGGTTTTGTATAACAGGGAAATGTATAAAGGAATTACTGGTATGGCAGAGCTTGCCTGTGTTACCAATGCTTTGTTAACTGATATAAATGCACTGCCCTCTAAAGGCTTTAGTAAATCCTGTATTTCGAATGCAGTAGCTTCCAGATGGTCTTTCGCTTTTCCGATAGTTCCTTCGCGATAGATGGCTTTTGTAACTTGTGGGCCGATGTAGGAGTAGGCCAGTGTCATCGCCTGATCCGACAGAACATTAGCATCAATAAGGGTTTGAATCCAGAGTTTCCAGTCGTCACCTCCCATTACTTCTACTGTATTGGCAATATCTTCTTCAGAACAAGGTTCAATAGTAACATCCGAAACTATTCCGGTATGGAAATCTACTGTTTTATTAGAAAAAGTCTGACCGATAGGCTTGAGTACAGATCGGTGCGTAATTCCTGTTTTAGGGTTTGTTTTTACCGGAGAGGCTAAACTGTAAATCACCAAATCTATTTTTCCCAGATCTTGCTTTATCAGGTCAATCGTCTTCTTTTTGATTGCATCGGAAAAAGCATCACCATTAATACTTTTGGCATAAATTCCCGCACTGGCAGCCTCTTTTTGAAAGGCCGCACTGTTGTACCATCCCGGAGAGGCAGTTTTTCCCGAAGAAGGCGGTTTTTCAAAGAAAACACCAATTGTAGCTGCGTTGGCTCCAAAAGCACTCGTGATTCGGGAGGAAAGCCCAAAACCTGTTGATGCTCCGATAACCAGAACCTTTTTTGGACCGTCAATGATTCCTTGCTTACGGGTATATTCAATTTGGTTCAGAACATTTTTTTCGCAACCAACAGGGTGTGAGGTTAAACAAATAAAACCTCTCATTCTCGGTTCTATAATCATTTCGTTAAATTTTATTTATTAATCAGGTGTTTGTATAAAATAGGTGCCACTTATCTAAGCTAAAGGTACATTTTTATTTTTCATTACTACAGAAGCCCTTTCGAACTCACCTTTTTTATATGCTGCAATTTTAACAGTTTATTAATGTTTTGTCTTGACAGTGTGGCGATTAAACGAATTTACTATCTTCACTGAATAAGAAATAGAGGTTGCAAAAATATAAGAATGGTTCGATTTTTAATTCTGATTGTCGTTTGTTTTTTTAGTATTGAACTGGCTTCAGGTCAATTAACTCCTACATATACGGTTTCTATTCCCATGAGGGATGGACAATTTTTAGCTGCTGACGTGCATATTCCTGATCATTGCTCAACCTGCCCGGTTGTATTGATTCAAACACCGTATGACAAAAGCAATTTTGAGAATGGGTTACCGCTCGGGTATTTACAAAATGTAAACGCAAGCCCTTATATATGGGTAATTGTTGACTGGCGTGGGTTTTATGCTTCCTCATCAGCTGCAGTCACTCAACCTAATAGGGGGGAAGACGGGTATGATGTAATAGAATGGATTACGCAGCAAAGTTGGTCAGACGGAAAAGTTGGAACCTGGGGACCTTCGGCTTTAGGGGGCATTCAGTATCAGACGGCACGGGAACAGCACCCTGCACATATTTGTGCAGTCCCTCTTGTGGCGGATCCGCAGACATCTTATCAGGGCTATTTTTATGGAGGAGCTTTAGAGGAATCACGTCTTGCAACTATGGATATATTGGGCTATGGTCTGTCACCAATGGTTCTGTCAAATCCTTACTATAGCGTTGCCTGGCAATATGTAGAAAATAATGGTTGGTATCCTCAGGAAATTTCTATTCCGACGCTACAGATAGGAGGTTGGTATGACCATAATATTGATCAAATGATGAGTTGGTACGAAGCAACGCGCAATGAAGCAGCTGTATCCGTAAGAGATAAACAATGGTTATTGGTCGGTCCATGGGTTCATGGAGGAACAGGAGCCGCATATGTAGGATCTTCTGTACAGGGCGAACTAACGTATCCGGATGCAGCCTTTCGGAGTGATATTATGGCACGTCAGTTTTTTGAGTACCATTTGCTGAATGATGCGAATGGTTGGGAAAACACTCCTTTGATTACATATTATGAAACAGGACTTAGTAGTTGGGGAGGAACAAATGATGTTTCTATAGAAAATGAGTCGAATGGAATCCTTTATTTGAGTGATAATAATCGATTGCAACACGAATCAGGGATCGGTGCTACGGGTTTTGTTTCAGATCCGGGAAATCCTTCACCGACCATTGGTGGACAGACCTTAACACCTTTGCTGGATCAGGGACCTCACGATCAGACATCACTTGAATCACGAAATGATGTAGTGACTTTTTCTTCTCCTGTACTACAAAATGGTTACTCCGTTTCCGGGCGGGTGGTTGTAAAGTTATATGTTGCATCAGACCGTCCGGATGCTGATTTAGTTGTTCGTTTAGTTGATAAGTATCCGGATGGAAGAAATATGCTGATTAATGATGGGATAAGAAGAATTCGCTTCAGAAATGGGTATAGTGAATCGGATGAAGCATTTATGCAGCCCGGAGAGATTTATGAAGTAGAAGTGGAATTACCTTTTGTGAATTATACATGGAATAACGGACACCAAATAAAAATACTGATTAGTGGGAATAGCTCGCCACGCTGGGATGTGAATTTACAGGATGGGGGAGAGATGTATACTGAAAATCCGGGAGTTTCCGGAACGTTGATTATTCATCATGATGAAAATTCACCATCCAGGGTCATGTTACCGGGGGAGGCTTCTCCATTACTTCTTCCTGAAAATAATACAGAAAATTTGATGCGTGTTTACCCCAATCCGGTAGAGGATAAACTCTATTGGTTATCCAATGAACAGAAAGTTGAAGAGATTGTGATTTTTGATATACACGGGAGGCTACTTCGGAGAATAGCTCATGAGCAGTTAAATACCATTAGTTTTACAGAATTTCCCTCTGGAGTTTATTGGGTGAAATTTAGAACTGCAGAAGGAATTTCTACACATAAGGTTACCAAAGAATAATAGAAAACAGCTTCTGTTAGGTTTATAGGGGGGAGCGAAATATTATTTGTATTTTCGGAGCAAAAAACAGGATGTCCCAATTCGTCATACTATCTGTAATTGTAATCTATTTTGCTGCATTGGTTCTCCTTGCTAGATTGACAAGTGGTAAAGGAGATAACGAAACTTTTTTTACCGGAAACAGAAATTCAAAATGGTATGTCGTTGCTTTTGGAATGATAGGAGCTTCACTATCGGGAGTGACATTTATTTCCGTTCCGGGATGGGTTGAATCATCAGGATTTTCCTATATGCAGATGATCCTGGGGTATATGATTGGTTATATCGTCGTAGCTTTTATTTTACTTCCGCTGTATTATAGAAAAAATCTGTCATCCATTTATTCATACTTAGGAGAGCGATTTGGTAAACGAACTCACATAACCGGAGCATCCTTTTTTTTAACTTCCAGAGTATTAGGCGCCTCTCTGCGATTATTTTTAGTAGCAGACGTATTACACTATTTCGTTTTCAGTGATTGGGGAGTACCTTTCTGGTTGACAGTAGCAGTGACACTTTTCTTGATCTGGGTGTATACCAACCGGGGAGGAATTAAAACAATTATCTGGACGGATACTTTACAAACATTCTTTATGCTTCTGGCTTTATTTCTGGGAATCTATTTTATTTCAGGTGTGATAGACGTAAAAGAGGCGGGAATATGGGAGCAGGCAAGCCCGGTAAACTGGTTTGTTACTAATGATCCGAACGCAGCAAATTATTGGTGGAAACACATTTTAGGTGGAATGTTTGTAACAATAGCCATGACAGGAATGGACCAGGATATGATGCAGAAAAACCTGACTTGCCGAAACACAAAAGATGCTCAGAAAAACATGATCACATTAGGGGTGGTATTAATTGTTGTAAATCTGATATTTCTGATCCTGGGGGCTTATTTATACGCGTATGTGGATGCTAATCCTGCTCTAATGGCTGAATTTTCTTCCATTGATAAATCATTACAGGGTGACCGGTTGTTTCCAATGGTAGCACTAAAGGGAAATTTGGGAAGCACATTTGGTATTCTGTTTATTCTCGGATTGATAGCTGCAGCTTATTCGAGTGCGGATTCTGCGTTAACCTCTCTAACAACTTCGGCAAGTGTCGACCTTTTCAGGGTAGACAAGCTGGAAGATAAAAAGAAAGCATTGAAGATCCGAAAAATTATTCATGTTGTAATGACAGTAATTTTATTCGTGACGATTTTACTGGCAGCGCGTTTTAAGGAGCAAAATGTGATTGCTTCTGTTTTTTCAGCAGCCAATTATACGTATGGTCCGTTGTTGGGGTTATTTTTCTTTGGAATTTTCACGAAAAGAAAACTGAACGACAAATGGGCCTGGCTGGTTTGCCTTAGTATTCCTATTGCTATATTCATCTTCAAAGAAAACTATGAAAAAGTTGTTTTTGAAGAATACCGTTTCGGTTTTGAGTTGTTGGGAATTAATGGTTTGCTTTGCTTTATCGGTTTGTTTTTTCTTTCAAAACCGGGTGTGAAAACGGTTGGATAGTGGTATTTTTATTTACAATGTAAATCAATTAACTGATTGACTTCATCTCCATACATTATAGTAAAATCATTCGCATTTGCTCGATAAAGATCTTCACAGGCCTCATTAATTTTTCCCAGTTGTAAATAAACTAAAGCTCGGTTTCGATATGCATAAGAGTTTATAGGGTCGATTTGTAGGGATTGATCAATATCCTGAAGAGCACCTGTATTGTCTCCAAGTTTATGTTTTGCATACCCCCTGTTATTTAAGGTAAAGGAGTTATTTCCAAATTTTGTTAAAACTATGTCAAAGTAATTCAATGCCTGAGAGTATTCTTCAAGTTCCAAATAAATAAATCCTAAGTTAGAAATTGATGGATAGAAGTCTGGGTCTAGCTGAATAGCTCTTTCCAGATATTTTATAGCATCTCTTTTCTTCCCAAGATCTGAATATGCGTTAGCCAGGTTGATGAGTATTCCAGTATCAGAAGAGTCTATTTTATAGGCTTTCTCTAAAGTTACAGCAGCATTTTCATAATCTCTCACAGATAATTGAACCGCTGAGATATTTAGGAGAGCAGATTTTCTACTTTGATCATCCTGTGCCAGCTTAAGTTCAATATTGTAATCATCGTATGCTGCTTGAAACTCTCGGACCTCTAGTAGTAAACGCCCCCTGTTGTTATATAAAATACCGCTATCAGGGTACATTAAAATTGTTCTGGTGAATTGATCATATGCTTCCTGGTAATAGCCTTGTTCATAGAAGCTATGTGCTGAGTAGAATAAGAAAGTATAATTGGTCGAATCTTTCTGAAGTTCTTGTTCTGTTAACTTTTGAAGTTTTTCAAATTGTCCGGAATCGAATAGTGAATCAAGCGTCTCAATTATCGGATTGTCTTGAGCAAGAATAAGTGGAGTAGAAAATAATAAAACTACAATAATTAGAATTTGTTTCATTTGTTTATCCTGTAGGGGTCAATATTATAATCGTTCTAGCAATGCTATATTACTTCTGGTTCTAACGACTGTTGGCTTCAGTAGATATTAGATTAAACCTCCGTGTTTTCGAATGCAACTTTCCCAAATACAAGGAAAAAAATGTGCCCAGGACTGGACTCGAACCAGCATGCACGTAGTGCACTACCCCCTCAAGATAGCGTGTCTACCAATTTCACCACCTGGGCAGGGCTGCAAAAATAGAAAAATCTTTTCATATTCATTCGTAGAAATAAAAAAATCGGAAGAGAATTCTTCCGATTTTTCATGTTTTCAGTACAACAGGATATTACTCCTGATTTCTCAGTTGTTCAATTTCCTCTTTTAAGGCATCGACTTCTTGTTTTAGCTCTTTAACAGCTTCAATAAGAACCGGAACCAGAGCATCATAATTTACTGATTTATATACTGTATCGTCTCCTTGATTTTTAAAAATTGCTTTTTCATAGATCATTTCAGGGAAAACAGCTTCGACTTCCTGAGCGATAACACCATATTGAACCCTTGTTTTGGTCTCAGATTGCATTCTATTATCGTCCAACCCAATTTTTGAACTGGAAGGGGTTGTCAATACATATTTTGTTCCTCTTAGTAACATGAGTTTATCCAAAGCAGATTCTATCGGTACAATATTACTTTTCAAACGAATATCAGAAACTGTATTCCAACCACCTGTTGATAAACCGGTTCCTTCAACACCTATGTCAAATGTAAAATAGCCCGCCCATGCGCTTGGAATACTGGGGGTTACCTGACCGAAAATACCATTAATACCAATTCCATAAGTTCCGATAGCCAGACCACTAACAGATGCATTGGCACCATAAACACCAAAACCACCTCCGTTAGTAGCTTCACCGACTACCCCGTTAAATCCGTTTCCAAGAATTCCATGGCCGGCCGTTGTTCTCAGGTTATTCCCATAAACAGCTGCTGTTCCTGTAGCCGTAGAAGGTATCTGACCTGAAATCCCGTATCCCGCACCGGAGTTAGACCCCAGAATAGCTGAGTTATTGGCTGTAGAGCTATTCGTTTCAGCTTGCAATGCAGCAAATGTATTCGCTGTATTGGTAGTTTGTGCCCGTATAGCTACACCTGTTCCACTATTAGTAGCGTCAATACCAAACGATCCATTTTGCGTTGTCGTTACTGTTAACGCACGGTTTCCGGATGCGGTTGAAGTATGGTTAATTTCTACAGCACCGGAATTGGCAGTTATCACGCGTCCTGCTCCCGGACCGCCCTCGTTGTAAGCTTCGTCTAATGTGTTTGCTCCTGTACCACCTGTTCCGTCTTGTGCTACAATATTCCAGCTACTACCGTTCCAAACATAAGATATTCCATCGGTGCTGTTGTAGTAAGCATCATTTAAGCCAGGGGAGGAGGGAGCACTCGCTAATGTTCCCAGCCAATTTAAAGATATACCGTCATTTCCGGCAGTTCCCTGAGGCCCTTGTGGTCCAGCGGGACCCTGAGC
>NZ_CFIGVI010000008.1:0-42784 GCF_984588085.1 Wandonia sp. | reverse complement strand
CCCGTTAGATCGGAAGTTATTACGGTAGCGCCACTTCCATAGGTAATAGTAAGTGTTCCGTCACCATTATCAGTAATATTAGTAATTCCATCTCCGGCAGTTCCCTGAGGTCCTTGTGGGCCTGCCGGACCCTGCGCTCCTGCAGGTCCTTGTGCTCCAGGATCTCCCTGTGGTCCTTGTGCCCCGGTTGGTCCTGCCGGTCCTTGAGGTCCCTGTGCTCCTGCCGGACCTGTTAGATCGGAAGTTATTACAGTAGCGCCACTACCATAGGTAATAGTCAGCGTTCCGTCACCATTGTCAGTGATATTAGTAATTCCATCTCCTGTAGCTCCTTGAGGTCCCTGCGCTCCGGTTGCCCCGGCTGGTCCTTGTGGTCCCTGAGGTCCAGTAAGATCTGAGGTAATTACGGTAGAACCACCTGCATACGTAATGGTAAGTGTTCCGTCACCATTATCAGTAATGTTTGTAATTCCTTCTCCTTGAGCTCCCTGTGGTCCTGCGGGGCCCTGCGGACCTTGTGGTCCGGGATCTCCTTGCGGACCTTGTGGTCCGGCATTATTGTTCGTTGTATAAGTAATGCCGTTTTCAAAGATAAATGTACTGGTACCGTCTCCGTTATCAGTAATGCTTTCTATACCATTTTTGGCTTCTTCTGCGTAAAGAGCATAAGGAACACTCCATAATTGTTGAGTTCCCATGTCCTTGTAATCCGTCCCTCCGGCAATATCCAGTTCTACCTTTAGAAAGTGATATCCTGTACCCCAATCAATAGAAGAAAACAGAACAGAGTTGTTATCAGGAGTTCCCTGACCGATGATTAGATTAAACAAACCATTTTCATCTGTACTTGTCATATGTGTCTCACGATATGCAAGATCTCCGTCAAAAGTGTTTTTTATAATGCTGAAACGTACGCGAATCTCTTTTCCTGCTACGGGCATTCCATTTATATCAACACCGACGATCTCTTTTCCATTCAGATCTACAGCAACAGCCTGATAATTGATCCCTTGTGGTGGTGCTTCTCCAACTTGAGCAAATGTCCAACCGAAAGCGAGTATTGCCGCAATTGTTAGAATTTTTTTCTTCATAGTATACTAAGTTTTTTGGGTTTTAATTAATTAAATCGGGATGATTTTTTTTGATTTAGCAATATGCCGAAACCTAACAGTGCTGAGTGATATAAGTTTCGGGACATTTGTGCGTTGGCATCATTTTCAATTTGTGTAATTCCCATTCCGAAGCGATATTCAAGACTGATTGTAAAAGCATCATTCAGATAAGCTTTAAAGTTCGCCAGTCCGTGAAATCCGAAATCGAAACGCTTTAAAGCCTGAGTTTCGGAAACCGAATAACGAACCTCACCGATATGTTGTTCCCCATTCAGCATATACCCGGCGCCTATACCAACTCCGGGAGAAATAGCAAACTTACGGGTGTTCAGTACACTATATAAATAGGCAACATTTAAATCAAGATAATTCATTTTCCATGAAAGCGATGTTCCTTCAAAATCAGATTTGGCACCGGCTTGTCTGAATAATAATTCGGGACGGATGGTGTGATTTCTTTTCGTGAAGCTTAGGTTGGCTCCGAAGGAATTATACATTACATAGTCCAGTGTTTTGTCTT
Organism: Wandonia sp.; assembly: GCF_984588085.1. Classification (NCBI taxonomy): domain Bacteria; kingdom Pseudomonadati; phylum Bacteroidota; class Flavobacteriia; order Flavobacteriales; family Crocinitomicaceae; genus Wandonia; species Wandonia sp. The sequence goes on along the minus strand of NZ_CFIGVI010000008.1, from coordinate 41,152 downwards.
TTGATCCACCGGAATCTTTAAAAATGAAGGAGGAAAAATTCTTCCCACCAACCAGGGTAATTTCTTTCAGTTGCATATTGTCCTGAGCATGATTCACTCCGTGAAAAAGCAGGCATGAAGCAACTGTAAAAAGGATTTTTTTCATGAGTTATGTAAATTAGTGTGTGACAATAATTTTAGTACTTCCGGCTAGTTTTTCAGTAGTTAAGATATGGATATGGTAAGTTCCCGATTCAGCTTCGTTTGGTAGTTCTACTAATTTTCGGGTACCTGACAGGGCGGAACCTTCTGTTATTTGTTTTCCATTCATGTCGAATAGTATAAAAGAATACTCCGTGTCTTCAGGTAAACTGGTGTTTAGATAAAAAGAACCCGTGTTGGGGTTGGGATATATTTGCAGATCAATACGTTTTGAAACGCTTCCGTTTGTCAATTGAAGAGGTTGTTGAAACCCTTGCTGAATTTTCGAATCGGATGAAGTTTTCGTTCCTGTGATAGAGCTTTGCCCCGTACTTGAAGATAAGTAAATATTTCCTGTTGTTACTGTATTTCCGGTGGATGATAGAGTACTTCTTTTTATACTTTGTGCAGATAATAGAGAACTAAAGAAGAGGGAGAACACAGAAATCGTAGTGTACGTTACCAGTGAGTGTTTCATAGTTTATTAAATTAACTTAATGAGTAGTAAGAAAAAATTAACGCTACGTTGATAATTGTGACGAATCTAAATAAAATTATTTAAAAATTCAGAGGGAAAAAGTTAAAAAACCGGGGTTTTTAGACTAACTAATTATGAGTCAGTAGGGTTTGTCTGGTAATTTCAAATGGAAACATAGATGTAGGCCTGTTTTAGGTAGGGTTTTGTCTATAAATCAGAAGAAATTTACTTAATTTTATAGTATGTCAAACATTGATTTAATTATTGAAGAAAGAGCCGCAGATATAGGAAATTTTTTGGTGGGTAGGTTATTGCCATTCAGAAAGAAAAGGATGGTAGGACCGTTCATATTTATTGATCATATGGGGCCGGCTCATCTGCCACCCGGAGAAAAATTAAATGTAGGTCCGCACCCGCATATCGGGTTGTCTACACTTACTTATCTTTTGGAAGGAGTGATCCGGCACAGAGATAGCATTGGTACGGATATTGAAATACGTCCGGGAGCGGTGAATCTTATGAAAGCCGGAAAGGGAATTGTACATTCTGAAAGAACTCCGCCTTCACATATCGCGGAGGATAAAATAGTCCACGGACTTCAAATATGGTTGGCACTTCCGAAGGCTATTGAAAACTCAGCTCCCGAATTTACACACGTGGAAGCAAAGGCTATTCCTATTTTGAAAGAAGAGCATTTGTCAATACGTTGTGTGTTGGGAGAATTTGGAGAAATGAAGTCCCCTGTTCCCATGCATAGCCCATCTTATATGCTTGAGCTGAAAGCGGACGAGGATGTGGAAGTAAATATCGGGGATAAACTTTTTGGTGAAAGTGGCTTATATGTAATTGAAGGATCTGTTGAAACAGACGGCCATGTGTTCGGTGAAAAGCAGCTTCTAATAGCGAAAAACAGTACTTTGTGTTCTTTTACATTAAAGAAGGATAGTATGGCATTTATTTTTGGCGGAGATAAATTTCCGGAAGAACGCTTTATCTACTGGAATTTTGTCAGTTCGGATAAAGAAACGTTGGAATCCGCAAAAACGAAGTGGAAAAATCATCAATTTCCTGCTATTGAAGGTGAAACTGATCTGGTTCCTTTGCCTGTAGAAAAAATATAGGTTTTCGGTTGTTGTATGTTGATAGTGTGTGTTGTGGTGTTTTGTCTAATAGTACTTTTCATTTTGTTTTTCTAGCTATATTTTGCAAAAATTATATATTTATGCAAAATAAATATAGTCATGCAAATCAGGTTGTGTCCGAAATGTGGAAATGAACGCATCATAAAGAGTGGAGTAGTGGCTGGAAAGCAGCGTTATCACTGTAAGGAATGTAATTATTTCTTTACAGTAGCCAAAATGGGGAAACGTATCGATAATTATTATGTAGTTAAAGCATTGCAACTCTATCTGGAGGGGATGAGTTTGAGAGAAATAGAGCGAATACTGGGAGTTTCACATGTGACAATAAGTAATTGGGTAAAAGAGTATAATCTGAAGAGAGTACCTAATCAACAATACCATCCTGCTTATAAAATTGTAAATCATTCGGAACTCATCCACTATCTTTCCGATAAGGAACGTTTGGAAGGGGCTGGTATGATTATTACTGAATTAGGAGATAAATTTATGGTGATCCGTTGGGAACGATTTAAAAAATAACTATACTAATTTACAAAAATATAGTTCAAATTTTTTTCATTGGAGATTAAAATAGAATTTGAAACACGAAAACCAAAAGAAAAGGTTTGCTGAGAAAAATTCAGCTTATGAAAAAGTGGTTATTGTGTATTTTTCTGATTTTACTATTCTCCGATGTATCTCTGGCACAGGGGGCTCCGGATTACGGTTCGGGTATTCGTTTGAATATTAGCAATGACGGATCAAAGTATATCCGTATTCTGGCCTGGGGACAGGTCTGGCTCCAATATGCAGATAATAGGGGTAGTGACGAACGGCCTGTTGAGTTGTCATTACGAAGAGCAAGATTACTGACCTATGCTCAAATAACACCGAAGTTTCTAATTCTGACTCATTTTGGATTGAATAGTATGAATTCATCGAATATGTCTTCTGTCGGAAAAGGAGCCAGTTCACAACTCTTCTTTCACGATGTTTGGGTTCAGTATCGGTTATACAAAAATCATGAAATAGGTGCGGGGTTACATTACTGGAACGGTGTTTCCCGAATCAATAGTGCAGGGACTATTAATTCAATGACTTTAGATAATAACAGACAGTCCTGGGCGACATTAGGGCTATCCGATCAGTTTGCTAGACATTTGGGAGTCTATTTTAAGGGAAACATCGGGAATTTTTTCTACAGGATGTCGGTAAATGAGGCTATAGCTAATAGCCTGGATGAACGAAATCCTGCGGATTATCCCGATGTAGCAATTTATGGAGGAAGACGCTATCGTGGTTCGCGGAGTGCAGGCTTGGTTTTTTCTGGTTATTACGAGTTTGCCCTGTTGGACCACGAAAGTAACTTCCTCCCTTTTCGCGCCGGAAGCTATCTGGGAACAAAGAAAATTCTGAATGTTGGGTTAGGGGGATTGTATCACCCCAAGGGGGTTGTCCGACAGGTAACAGGTGAATTGGAATCCGAAGATGTAACAATGTTGGCTACAGATGTCTTCTGCGACCTGCCCGTAGGGAAGAGAAATGCAGCAGTGACTGTATATGGAGTTTATCAATACAATCACTATGGACGAGATTATTGGTTTGTTCCTTACGGAACAGGTGGTTTTGTTTATGCAACTGCAGGATTTGTTCTCCCGTCGGATAAAGCAGTCAGGATTCAGCCATACCTTCATAGTGGGTATTTCCATTATACGTCCGCTATGAAAGATCGTTGGGCAGTAGGTGTGGGGACCAACCTGTATTTGAACGGACATAATTCTAAACTTACGTTGGAATACAAATACGAATCATTTGGTTTACAACCGGTGAATTTGGTTACTCTCCAGGCAATGATTTACTTATAATCCTAAAATTTATAATTATGAATACAAAAATCCGTGCTAAAGCATATTGGAAAGAAAACCTGAAGTACCTACTTGTACTGTTGATTATTTGGTTTCTGGTTCCCTTTGGTGCAGGCAAGTCAGTTAGTCATTAAAAATCAATAAAATTGTTTACCTTTCCAGAACTTAAGACCGGAGTATGAAAACACGTAAGGAGCAACTACTGTTTGTTTTTGGGGGCGTTCTTTGGCTTTGTTTTAATGCTCCCTTGCTATTTCTTTATAATTCTCATTCATCCGTTTTTGGGTTTCCGAAATTTTATGTTGTATTATTTACACTTTGGTTGTCGACGAGCCTGATTATTTATATCTTGTTAAAGAGTCGTCGTGGATAGTATTTCAATCATAGTATTACTGGTCTTCTATCTGGGATTGTTATTTGTTGTTGCCAGATGGGCTGAAAAATTTCGCAATGGAAAATTACTCACAGGACCGTATGTATATGCTTTGTCCATCGCTGTTTATTGTTCTGCCTGGACCTATTATGGAAGTATTGGTGTTGCTGCAACATCAGGGATAGATTACCTGACGGTTTATATAGGTCCTTTGATTGCTTTTCCTTTCTGGTATCTTATTATCCGAAAGATAGTCCGGATATCAAGAATTAATAAAATATCCAGTATTGCAGATTTGTTAGCATTGCGCTATGGAAATAGTCGGTCAGTTGGTGCCTGGGTGAGCTTACTGATTATATTAGCAGTAATTCCGTATCTGGCGCTTCAGTTAAAGGCTATTTCCGAAACATTTCACGTCGTTACACATACAGATGAATCGAGTTCGTTTCTGTTGGATTCGGCTAGTTATGTTATCCTGATTATTGCTGCCTTTTCAGCATTCTACGGGAGTCGTTTTTTTGATGCTTCTGAAAAACGCCCGGGAATGATTGCTGCTGTTGCATTGGAATCAATTTTGAAACTATTGTTTTTGCTTCTGGTTGGAATATTCGTAGTATACTTTGTATTTGATGGAAGTACAGATTTGTATAACAAAGCTTCAGAGTTGGAAGGTTTTGCTAAGAAAAACAGGATTGATGGAGCTGAAGGCGCCGTGAATTGGTTTTTTTTGTCGCTTCTTTCTTTTCTTTCTTTTTTTCTGCTTCCCCGTCAGTTTCATGTGAGTGTAGTAGAAAATCGGAAAGAAAAACACCTAAAAACAGCTGCCTGGCTTGTTCCGCTTTATTTGTTTTTTATCAATCTGTTTGTTTTCCCGATTGCCTGGGGAGGAAATGTGTTGTTTGAGGGAGAACAGGTAAATGCTGATGTATATGCGCTTCTGATTCCTCAGTATATGGATAATCAGGTAATCACTCTATTGGTATTTCTGGGAGGACTTTCAGCAACCGTTTCGATGACAATAGTGGCCTCTGTTAGTTTAAGTGTTATGCTGACAAACAATCTCATTTTACCTTTTGGCTTGTCAAAACGGATTCATCGTCCGGACTTCCATCCGACAGAACTGATTGTACGATTTCGTCAGATAGGAATCTTTCTTCTGTTGATGCTGGCCTTTGTATTTTACCGCAGTTTTGCAATGGATTATTCCATGGTTTCTGTTGGGATGATTGCATTTGTTTTGATCGCTCAGTTAGCTCCTGCTTTTTTCGGTGGGTTGTACTGGAAAACGGCAAACAGAAAGGGAGTGCTATGGGGGATGCTGACGGGTGTATTGATCGTGCTGGTTTTATTGGTGTTTCCGGCCGTTTTGAAAGCGTTTAAAGGATACGGACTACTAGAAATAGATATGGATGAATTTGGAGGGGCAGGAATATTGGATACCATTGGTATGGGTATCCTTGATCCGATTCCGGCTGCGCTGTGGTGGAGTTTACTTTTCAATACATTCGTTTTTGTTGTGGTTTCAATTCTGGCAAAAACAGATTACAGACAGCGCAATTATGCAGAAATGTTTGTAGATATTGATCACTATGTCGACTCCCACATCAATGCTTTTGTATGGAGAGGAACAGCCTATATCTCAGATGTTGAAAAAATTCTCGTACGCTTTTTGGGGGAAGAGCGAACACAAAGAGCGTTACGTATTTTCAGACAGAGAAATCAGATCGCGCCTGAAGAAAATCTTGCTGATGCAAGATTCATCAAGTTTGCCGAAAATTTACTGGCAGGAAGAATCGGAACTTCTTCAGCTCGAATTCTTATTCAGGGGGTAACAAAAGAAGAAAAGATCAGTTTGAATGAAGTACTGCGAATTCTGGAAGAATCTAAAAGACAAATCGAACAGAATAAAGAGTTGGTAAAGGCAGGAGAAGAGCTTCGCCAGTTGTCGGAACATTTACAGTCAGCTAACGAGGCTTTGTTGACAAAAGACAAGGAAAAGGATGAATTTCTGAATATTGTGACACACGAACTCCGTACTCCGATAACCGCTATCCGGTCGGCAAGTGAAATTTTGCGGGATGATGATGAGCTTCCGGAAGAGTTTAGAAACCGTTTTTTGGAAAATATTATTGTTGAATCAGATCGGTTGAACGGATTGATTTCAGAAATTCTTGATCTTGAACGATTTGATTCTGGGAAGAATGCTTTGAGTTTCGAACACCAAAATCTGAATGAAATACTTAGCTCCGTTTTAGAAACATTGAACCACCTGTTTGTGTCAAAAAATATTCGGTTAATCCGGAATGGGTTGGAGATAAATACTCTGGTCTGGGTTGATCCGGTGAGAATCTATCAGGTACTTACAAACCTTATAGGAAACGCACTTAAATATGCGGAAGGTGAACCTGCAATTATTGAAATATCTGTAACTTTAAAGGATAGTGTACAGGAGGTGGAGGTCAGTAACAACGGACCGAAGATACCTGAGGAGGAGTTGGATTTAATTTTTGATAAATTTTACCAAAGTGCTGATTCCCGGTTGAAAAAAACGCAGGGAAGTGGATTAGGTCTTGCGATATGCAGGAGAATCATTTTAGCACATCATGGTGAAATATGGGCAGAAAACAAAAAAGAAGGAGTAGCGGTTTGTTTTTCCATTCCGCTGGATAGCAGAGAAAAACCGGAAGATAGTTTGTAGGATATGAAAAAAATTGTAATCGTAGATGATGAGCCTTCTATTTTGATGTCACTGGAATATACATTCAGGAAGAATAAGTTTGATGTATTTATTGCAAGAGACGGACAAGAGGCCTTAGAGTTGTTGGAGTATGTTGAACCGGATCTGATTCTTTTGGATATAATGATGCCAAAAGTAGATGGATATCAGATTCTGAAATTTATCAGGAACCATCCTGCTTTAAAAGAAGTGAGAGTTGTATTTGTTTCAGCTAAGAATAAGGAACAGGATGTTTCAAAAGGTTTGGAAGCAGGAGCGGATGCATATGTGGCAAAGCCCTTTTCACTCAAAAAACTGGTTGAACAGGTGAATGAATTACTTATTAGCTAATCGAAAAACAAATGAAAAATCAACTTAACGAAACACTAAAAAGAAGTATAGAAAAACCGGAAGAGTTCTGGAGAGAACAGGCAAATAAGCTGGAATGGAATGCTTTTCCCAAAAACATTCTGAGTGAAGATAATGGACATAGTATATGGTTCAGAGATGGAAAAATAAATCTTTCGGAACAGGCATTAGATGTTCATGTCCGGAATGGGGCAGGAGACAGAGTGGCTATGATTTATGATTCTCCTGTTACCGGTACTGTAACAAAATACACCTATCGTGAGTTATTGGATAAGGTAGCCCGCTTTGCCGGTGTTCTGAAAGGATTGGGGGTGGAAAAGGGCGACAGGGTTATTATTTATATGCCTATGATTCCGGAAGCAGCAATTGCTATGCTGGGATGTGTACGGATCGGTGCTGTTCATTCGGTTGTTTTCGGAGGGTTTGCTGCACACGAATTAGCCGTGCGTATAGATGACTGTCAACCCAAAGTACTGATTACAGCAAGTGGTGGAATTGAAGTGGACAAAAAAATACACTATATTCCGATAGTGGAAGAAGCAATAGAACAAAGCACTTATTCACCACAATCTGTTATTTTCAAGCAACGACCACAATTTGACACAGTTCTTCCTGACGGGTGGTTGGATTTTGATTCTGCCGTTACAGGTGCAGATTCTGTGGATGCACTTCCGGTAGAATCTGTTCATCCATCTTATATTTTATATACATCAGGAACCACAGGGAAACCAAAAGGAATAGTAAGGGATACAGGAGGATATGCCACAGCACTTCGGTTTTCTATGGAGTATATATACGGATTAAATCCAGGAGAAGTATTTTGGGCGGCTTCTGATGTTGGATGGGTGGTAGGTCACAGTTACATTGTTTATGGTCCTTTGATTACAGGTTGTACAACAGTTATTTACGAAGGAAAACCGGTTCGAACTCCTGATGCAGGTGCTTTTTGGCGGGTTATAGAAGAACATGGTGTTCATGTCATGTTCACAGCTCCTACAGCGATTCGTGCAATGAGAAGGGAAGACCCGGAGGGTGATTTAATCCGGAAGCGTCGGTTGAAATCACTGAGAACGCAGTTTCTTGCCGGAGAACGTTGTGATACGCCTACATTGTTATGGTTACGGGATCAGTTGGGGGTTCCGGTTATTGATCATTGGTGGCAGACAGAGACCGGCTGGCCTATTGTTGCTACCTGTATGGGAGAAGAGCATCCCAAAGAAAGAGTAGGGGCAGCAGGTAAAGCTGTTCCGGGATATGCAATTGAAGTTGTCGATGAATCAGGGAAGGAAGTACAGGTAGGTACTGAAGGATATGTGGTGGTTCGCCAACCATTACCTCCCGGAAATTTGCTGACGATCTGGAGTAATCCTGAGCGTTTTCAAGCAGGATATCTGGAGCGTTTTCCCGGGTATTACTTTTCAGGAGACGGAGGGGTAATTGATGATGATGGGTATATTACAATAACAGGTAGGGTAGATGATGTGATCAATGTTGCCGGACATAGGTTATCTACCGCTGAAATGGAAGAAGTTGTAGCAACTCATTCAGGAATCGTTGAATGTGCTGTAGTAGGAGTAGCCGATCAGTTAAAGGGACAGGTCCCTGTAGCGTTGATTGTAATCGCTTCCGGAGTAGGAGGGGAAATTGAAAAAGAAGTGAATCAGATGGTGCGAAATACAATAGGCGCCATTGCTACATTAAAAAAGGTATACCGGGTAAAAAGATTACCAAAAACAAGGTCAGGAAAGATTCTTAGGAATGTATTGAGAGATGTACTAAACGGAAGAGAACCTCGTATTCCTTCCACGATTGAAGACATTACAGTGATAGATGAATTGAAGAGGGAGCTATAGTATTTTAGCAAAATATATCTTTTCTTTTTGTTTTGCATTCTCTATCTTTAGCCGGAAGATATAACGAAAAACTATGCTATTATGAAGTCGTATCGAATACAAAATCTGGAATCCTATTTTGAACAATATAAAAAGTCAGTAAAGAACCCGCAGAAATTCTGGAGCAAAATTGCAAAAGAAGAATTCAGTTGGTACCGCAAATGGAATAAAGTTCTTGATTTCTCTATGCACGAAGCTAAGTTTTCGTGGTTCGAGGGAGGAAAACTAAATATTACTGAGAATTGTATAGACCGCCACCTAAAAGAGCACGGAGATGAAATCGCTTTTATTTTTGAAGCCAATGATCCTAATGAACCAGCAAAACAAATCTCATATCATGAGTTAAGTCGTGAGGTGAATAAGATGGCGAATGTTTTGAGAAGTCGGGGAATTGGTAAAGGAGATCGGGTATGTATTTATTTACCCATGATTCCGGAACTGGCTTATGCATTGTTAGCCTGTGCACGAATAGGAGCGATTCACTCTGTTGTTTTTGCGGGCTTCTCAGCGTCTGCTTTAGCTTCCCGAATTAATGACTCTTCCTGTAAGCTTTTAATTACAAGTGATGGCGGCTACAGAGGGAATAAAACGATTCATTTGAAATCCATCGTTGATGAAGCTCTTCAAAATTGTACATCCGTAGATAATGTACTGGTTGTAAAAAGAACCGGTGAAGATCTGAATATGGAGGAGGGGAGAGATCTTTGGTTGGAGAAACTTATGGATAATGCTTCTGATCAGGCAGAACCAGAGATAATGGATGCGGAAGACCCTCTGTTTATTTTGTATACTTCCGGTTCTACGGGAAAACCAAAGGGAATGGTACATACTACCGGAGGCTATATGGTGTATTCCGGTTATACATTTAAAAATGTATTTCAGTATGAACCGGGAGATATTTATTGGTGTACGGCAGACATAGGATGGATTACAGGACATTCTTACATTGTTTACGGTCCGCTTTTAAACAGAGCAACATCTATTCTTTTCGAAGGAATTCCTTCTTACCCGGATCATGGAAGGTTTTGGGAAGTGGTGGATAAACATAAAGTAAATCAGTTTTATACGGCTCCGACAGCAATTCGTGCTCTGGCAAAAGAAAATCTGGAATGGGTCGAAAAATACAACCTTTCTTCTCTGAAAGTACTGGGGACAGTAGGTGAGCCAATTAACGAAGAAGCCTGGCACTGGTACAATGATCATGTTGGTAAAAAACGTTGCCCGATAACGGATACCTGGTGGCAGACAGAAACAGGAGGGATTATGATTGCTCCGATTCCTTTTACAACGCCTACAAAGCCTACTTATGCGACACTTCCTCTTCCGGGTATTCAACCGGCTTTAATGGACGAGAATAAGCAGGAAGCAGTAGGTAATCAGGTGTCCGGAAGTTTGTGTATTAAGTTCCCCTGGCCTTCTATGGCAAGAACAATCTGGGGAAATCATCAACGGTACATTGAAACGTATTTCAGTGCTTACCCGGGAATGTATTTTACAGGAGATGGCGCATTACGTGATGAGGTAGGTTATTATCGTATTACTGGGCGTGTTGATGATGTTGTGATTGTTTCGGGACATAATCTGGGAACAGCTCCTATCGAAGATGCGATTAACGAACATCCGGCTGTTGCTGAATCAGCTATTGTAGGTTTCCCTCACGAAGTTAAAGGAAATGCTTTGTATGGCTATATAATTTTGAAAGAATCGGGTGAAGGAAGAGACCGAGATAACCTGAAAAGGGAAATCAACCAGTTTATTGCTGATCACATTGGTCCGATTGCCAAACTGGATAAAATTCAGTTTGTTGAAGGTCTTCCGAAAACCCGGTCCGGAAAAATTATGCGAAGAATTTTAAGAAAAATAGCAGAAGATCAGCTTGATCAGTTCGGTGATACGTCAACATTACTCAATCCGGAGATTGTTGAAGGAATTGTTGAGAACCGACAGTAAGACCGTTCGGTCCTACTGTATCTTAGTTTCGAGTAATGCTTCAATTTCTTGCATAAGAAGCTGACCCTTGTCTGAATTATACCATTGTTGTAATTCATTCATTACTGTCGGAAGATCTGCGTTTTCAGCTTTCAGACGAGCCAGAAGCTCCTGAGCCTGTACAGGACGAGGTCCCCATGTGAACAAATCATGATCATTCGTATCACGTACAATAAGCTTGGGAATAGATCGACCACCGTTTGTGAGATAATTATCCATAAATTCGGTATTCTTATCCCGCAATACAAATTCAATGGAAATTAAAGGATTTAATTGCGCCAATTTGTAGATGAAAGGTACGTTGTGGGCAGCATCTCCACACCAGGGTTCCGTAATCAGAATCCATTTTTGAGCAGAAGAGATCGCTTGTATTTTTTGTTGCAGACTATCAGTTATAGTCAGTGACTTTATCCAGCGATTCATTCTGGATTTGTTGAGTTTTACATAATTAAGATACTCGTCATTTTTGTACACTTCATTGTCGCTTTTTCCTTCAAGAATGAAGTCAAACAAAGCATTATACTCTTCCCAGGTTAGTTTAGAATACGTTAAAACCATTTTTTTCGTCTAAAATAAATTAATAAAAGGATCGCCAGAACGATCATAATTCCCCAAACTGCAAAGTAACCGAATTCCCAGTGTAATTCCGGCATTATTGTGAAATTCATTCCATAAATTCCGGCAATAAATGTCAGGGGAATAAAAATAGTTCCGACCATCGTCAAAACCTTCATGATTTCATTCATCTTATGGCTGAGTGTTGCAAAGTACATTTGCGCCATACTTTCGATGATTTGCTTGTTCGTATCCGTTTCGTCAAGTAAACTTTGTGTAGAGTCTTTCAAGTCTCTGAAGTAAGGTTGATTGTCCTCTGTAATAAAACGGGGAAAGCCGTTATCCAGACGCGAAACAATCTCTTTAATCGGGAAAATCAGTTTTCGCAGGAAAATTAATGTTCTTTTGATTCGTTCGATTTTATTCAAACTTTCCGGTTCTGGCGAATTGGTCACTTCGACATCCAGTAATTCACTTTCTTCAGTTATTTTTTCCAGAGAGGTAAAATAACTATCCAAAATAACATCCAGCAATCGGTATACCAGATAATCCGCTTTTTTTGTTCTCAGTATTCCGGTGTTGTTCTCAATGCGTTCTCTAACTGTCTGAAAATGATCTGATTTCCTCTCCTGTATCGATAATACAAAGTTCTTTCCAAGTATAAAACTGATCTGCTCTGTTCGCATAGTATCCTCTTTGTGGGAAGGGATAAAGCATGTAAGTGAAAAGAAAAGATAATCTTCAAACTCTTCCACCTTAGGTCGTTGTGAAAGGTCGAGTATATCCTCTCTTGTTGTCCGGTGTAATTTAAAAATCTTTCCCAATTCCAAAAGTTCACTTTCTGTGGGAACCCGATGCATATTTAACCACATAACACCGTCTGTATTCAGATTTTCTTCGATATCCTTCAGGTGAATGTTTTGGGTAATTTTTGAAAAGTTTTCAGGTGTATACGAATAGATCTGACAGTTGTTAATCTTCATACAATATATTAGTTGATGTGTCTATGTGAAGATATAAAAAAAGGAGGTTGTTTACAACCTCCTTTTCAGATCATTCTATAATCATGAATTAGAATCTCCATCCAAGACGCAAACCTCCGATGAAGTTGTGTCCTAATGAAAGCATAGATGCTGCAGATCCAGTAACCGGAGTTACAGTTTCTGTTGTTGTTCCTGCAACTGTTACAGAAGTAGTAACATCTTTGTAGGAAACAGAAGAAACTCCCCATCCAAATTCAGCTCCAAGGTAAACGTTCTGTGCAAAATACCAATCTACACCAGCAACGATATTACCTCCAAACATGATTCCCGGAGTTTTTGTTTCGTACTGAAATTCATCAATCCATGTATTGTTATCAGAGTTTTCTCCGAATTGACGATCAATTGCACCACCGATAACGAAATCAATTCCTACATAAGGAGAAAGTTTCTCCAGTTGAGAGAAGTGATACGCAGCTCCGATAGAGAAGTTGTACGCCATTGATTTTGTTGTAACTGTTCCTACTGAATCTTCATAATTCATTGGAGCTGCAACAGATCCGTAAAAATTCTCTTTTGAAGACGTACTGTTGAAAGTTGCTCCAAGACGAAGAGAAAGATTGTCCATTACAAAGTAACGAAAACGAATTGTTGGTGCGGCAAATGTGTTACCGGATGCCGAATTCAAACTAACCTGCCCTTCCAAAGAGAAAGGATTTGCTCCATCAACAGGACGCTGAGCAAATAAAGATCCAGTGGTTGCAATTACTGCAAGGGATAAAATTAATTTTTTCATAAATAAAGTTTTTTATCTAATACGTATCAGAAGCACAAAAGTTACAGCAGGAAAATTTTACAGAAAGGGGATTATCGCTGACCAAATATAGAACTACCAACGCGTACCATGGTACTGCCTTCTTCTATAGCTAGTTGGTAGTCTCCACTCATTCCCATAGAGATTACAGAAAATTGATCCGAATCTGAAAAGTAATTTTTCCGGAAGTAGTCAAATTCATTTTTGAGGTGTTGGAACTCTGTGCGTATTCGGGATTCATTATCTGTAAATGTCGCCATTCCCATAACGCCACATAGTTTAATGTTTTCCATGCTTTTGTATGCGTCAGAATTTATAAGTTCTTCCGCTTCGGATCTTGTCATCCCGAATTTTGTATCCTCTGTTGCAATATGAAATTGCAATAAACATGAAATGATCCGGTTATTCTTTTTAGCCTGTTTGTTTATTTCTTTAAGCAATTTCAGAGAATCTACCGCGTGAATCAGGTAAACAAACGGAGCAATGTACTTTACCTTATTGGTTTGCAAGTGACCAATTAAATGCCAGTGAATGTCTTTTGGAAGTTGTTCCTGCTTTTCTGTAAGTTCCTGAACTTTATTTTCTCCAAAATGGCGCTGTCCGGCAGTATAGGCGTCCAGAATCATTTCAGCCGGTTTTGTTTTTGATACGGCGACCAATGTAACACCGGAAGGAATGGTTTCCTGTATTTTTTTTAAGTTGTCTTGTATCATATAGGAATATATAAAAAAAAATTAATGAATGGGATAAATGGTTAATCCGCTTCTTAATTTAGGCTCTACCCAGGTTGATTTAGGAGGCATAATCATATGTGCATCCGCAACCACCTTAACCTTCTCCATCGTTACCGGATATAAGACAAAACCTACACCCTGAGGATATTTTCGCACCTGTCGGATCATACTTTCAACACCTTCTTCGCCGCTTACGAATTCAATGCGTTCATCCGTTTTGAGGTCTTTGATACCTAATAACGGGTCGAGGATATAATCGGTTAGTATTTGTGCATCCAGTTCCTTTACAGGATTTTCAGAATTAATGATCTCAGATTTACAGGTAAGTTTGTACCATTTTTCTTCCAGAAACATCATTATTTCATGTTCAGCGGAGGGGATTTGTGCAAGTGAAGGCTCAATATGAAAGTTTATTTCGAGAGCTTCTCTAAAGGTGTCACAATCCAAACCGTTCAAATCTTTAGCCACGCGATGGAAGGGAAGGATATCCAGACGGTTTTCATCAATGAAAAAGGCAAGAAAGTACTGTGCGTTTTCATTTTTTACTTGCCCGTTCTCCCGGTATCTTTGAGCCAGAATTGCAGAAGAAGCAGAGCGATGGTGTCCATCCGCGATATACGTCTCATTAATTCCTTCAAAACAGTGCTTGATTTTTGCTTCATTTTCTCCGGTAACAATCCACAACTCATGCTTGACACAGTCCGTTGTCGAAAATTCGTATTCTGGACGTTCGGAGCAAATTTCTTCAAGAAGTGTATTCAATGCCTCGTTAGGCTTGTGTGAAAGAAGAACCGGCTCCGCATTAAATCCTGTGATATCAAGGTAATTCACAAATACCTCTTCCCGGGATGTAAGGGTTGCTTCGTGCTTTTTTATTTGGTCTTTTTCATATTCTTCAACAGAAGCTCCGGCTATTACACCTGTGTATACCCGTCCTTTTTTTGTTTGTCGGTAGATATAGATAGCTTCTTCTTCGTCTTTTTCGAGAAGTCCCTGTTCCAGAAATTCCTGATATTTTTCGCGAACCCGGGAAAATCGTTCTTCTGAATTAGGCAGTGTTTTATCACTCAAACCATATTCAGGGTTAATGATATGCATAAACGTATATGGATTCTCTTCCAGTTTGGCATCCATAATATGTTTTTTGTACGTGTAATAAGGACGCGTAGCTACTAAATGCGCCTTGTCACGCGGAGGGCGCACAGCATGAAACGATTTTATCTTAACCATAGTTTTATAATTCGGCCGAAAATACTAAAAACTTTTTGCCTTCTGAAGACAACTCTACACTTTATCATGAAAAAAGCAGTCCGTTGAGACTGCTTTTTTCTGAAACAAAAATACGATATATTTTATTCTTTTTCTTCTTCCTTTTCTTTTTCAACAGGGAAAAGTTTCGGAGCATCCGGTACATCCTGCAAACGATCCAGTAATTCCTCCAATTGACCTATTGAAAGACTTTTTGCTACTATTTTTTTGTCTTTGTCCAGCAGGAATACTTTTGGAGTAGCATAAATGTCGTAGTGTTCCGAATAATTCAACGACTGAACATTCGTGTATTTGGGAATAAACTGACGCCAGTCTTTGGAAGCTGCATCGTAAAGTGACTGCGTAAGACCGACATTTATAAATGAAAGGTTATTGTCGTGAATGAACTTTTTCCATTTTTCAAAATCTTCTCCTGTTGCTTTACCAACGGCAAAAATTTCTACATTTCTTTCCTTGAACTTCTCATTATATAACTTTGCCAGTTTAGGCGTGTCTTTTTTACAATGCCCACATTCCGGATCCCAGAAATAGAGAATAGTATAGTCTGCATCAAGATCATAGAAATTGAGCCAGTTAACATCTGTTGTATCACGCAGAGAGATATTCGGGGGGCGAACACCAATAACAAGATGTTGCAGAATTTCAGCGCGCTCGCACATCGTTTCCAATTTATCCTGTTTCATCCAGGTAGCCATTGAATTTCCTTCTTTATATCCGGGACAATAGTATTTCAATGCCATTTCGACAAATACTTTATCGTGTCCCATTATTTTTGAAGTTTCATATTTATACGTGATGAAGTGCACAACGTATTTAAACATCTCACTTCCCGGCTGCAGACGATCAACAAGATCGAAAGCATACTTTACAATTGTATCCGGGATTTGGATTAACATTTTGTCACTGAAATAATATTCCAGTTTATTGTGAAATACAGGAGTATTCACAAGTCGGTCATCTTTGAGATCAATATTATCAAAGTAGTGAGCTCTGAAATAATGATAGGAGAAACTTGAATCTTTCAGACTTCCGTCTTCGTTTTTAGGAGGTTCAGGTATATCAACATCTCGCGACATATTGATGATTTTAGAAACAAAGGTTTCCGGATTTTCCTGCACAAGTTTATCCTGATATACCTTTACTTCTTCTCCCATCTTTTTCACTTCCTCTTTTCCATTTTCTTTTTTGGAAGCTGCTTCTGATTTTTGACGCATTTCTCCCATGTACCGGATATAATCAATGAAAAGCTTATTTTCCTTTGATTTCTGAACTTTCATGGAAGGAATGAAGTTCGGATACGTAAAACTGATATCAATCTCTTCTTTGTTATAAATAAATTCAGCATATTTTTGATCGGGGAAGTAGACGGCCATAATTCCCGGGGCATGTTTACTCCCGTCAAATACAACCACTCCGTTTTTCATTTCAGCTGTATCTGCCATGTATAATTTATTGCCGACATAGCGAATCAGATTTACCGTTGTGTCCTGATGCCCGGAAACACGAAACTTGATCGTCTGGGCAGAAGCACCGAATGTTACGACTAACAGGGTAAGCAGAAGTAATCTTTTCATGTTGATTTTCATTTTATATCTATCTGTTTTTCTGTAATTAAAGAATACCAATTTACTTAATAGCTGAAATTATGCTAATTTAATATGCAAATTAACATTTTTTTAACCGTGTCTAGTCAGACTGATTTTTCGGATGAATTGACGCTTCACGGTTATATAATTTAACAGAACAATACTACTGACGATTACGAATAATAGCAAAATAGCCTGCCAGGCAATAAATTGTTCAACGGGAAGACCTGCTTCGGAAAGATACCCGTCAATGATGTATTTAATCCCTAAAAAGCTGGTGATAGAAATGAAAAATAACCATCCGAACAATCTTATATAATATTTCAAAAAGGTATTGCTCAGCTCGTTGGGGTGATACCCAAGACGAAGAAGTGTTGTGATTTCGTAATCAGCTTTTGAAATAATAATCTGTGAATACTGAATAACTAATAGTGCACTGAGAATAATGGTGACAGCACTAATGATAAACAATACAACGAGTACCGCACTCAGTATGCTTTTAACTTTGGTCAGAATCAGGTCATTTTTCTTAATATCCAGGTTCATGGATTCAATGACAGCTTCCAGTTTACCATAGGCTCCATCTTCCATTTCTACCATAATTTGTGAGATCGTTTGTTTTTCTGCATCTCCACATTTTTCATTGGCATAATTGATAAACTCCAAGGGTACGAGCACAGCACTGATTTGATTGGAAAATCCTGTAACACGGGCTTTATAGTTCTCTTTTATTCCGTTTCCGGAGATATCAATTCTAAAATTAAAAGTCATGGCAAGATCTTCCGAAACTTGTGGTATTCCGTAAGAAGCTGCGAATTGATTCAGCATTACCATAAAATCCCTGGGCATGACAAGAGGAATAAAATCATCTCCCGGCTGCCAGTTCCAGTTATCGGTTTGTATATCCATCAGCTCAGGGTGAACAGCCTGCACAAAAATGTCAGTTCTGAAATAGGGCAGCCCTTCTTCTTTCATTCCTAAGGAGATTCCGAAACTGTTATTGATTACCGGTTCAGCTTTTTTTATGAAACTTTTATCCCGTATGGTAAGAATTTCCTGATCACTGAATGTATTAGATCCTAAACTCAAGGCATCGAATTTGGATACCTTTTTCTGGAGAATAAGAACATTGGCGCCCAATGCTTCTTTTCCCCCTCCAAGTTGACGGGATGAAATATAATAATGTGCACTGCTCAGCAGGAACAGAAAACCAAGTAAAGCTCCTGCCGCTGCAATTATAAACTGTCTGTTGTTGCTATGTCTGAATAATACGTCTCTGAGCATACCTTATAGTTTTAGTTCGCGATCAAATTGAAAACCGAATTTTTCACCCAAAGAGGTGAGTACATATCCACCCTTGTTGATGTCTGTTATTCGGTTGATAAGCTGCAAAGCTATTTGTGTGTTTTCTTCGTCAAGATGGGAGAAGGGTTCGTCCATGATCAGCCATTCGAAAGGTTGGAGAAGTGCACGGACAATTGCAACACGCTGTTGTTGTCCCAACGAGAGGGTTCCACATTTCTGATCCCATTTTTCGCCAATCCCTAATTCAATAAGGAATCCCTTTATCTCATCTACTCCGAAAGGAGAGCCTAGTTTACTTTTGAGTAATAAATTTTCTTTTACCGAATAGTCGGGGAATAATTGTAAATCCTGAAAAATGACAGCAATACCTGACTGGCGTATTTGAACCCATTTATCAAGTGAAAGCGTACGGATGTCTTTTCCATCAAAAAGAATGGTACCGTCATAATCATCTCGTAATCCCAATATAATATTGGTGAAAGTAGATTTTCCTTTACCACTGGATGCATTTAATAGTATTTTTTCTCCGGGAACCATAGTAAAAGACGACCCCCAGATTGATTCCGGACGGTGTTGTATATCCCGCAACGGGTGTGGAAGAATTGTTTTGAATTCTATGTTCATGGCACTGGTTTTAGACGAATATACCAACTATTGTACCAAATATAGTGAGATGGAGTAAATGGAATCAAAGCCATTCCCACATTTACATTTTGAGGAGTGTTTCTTTTCGAAACGCTATTTATCATGATTTCTAATTGCGTAAACGTCGTATTCTTTCCTGATTATAAAAACAAAAATTATATTTGTTTACCATGAAATCACAAACGGGAATCTACTGGTTAGCTCAGTTCATAGGTTGGTTTTCTTACTCTATGATCATTTTTCTTGTGCTGTACATTGATAATAAACTGACAAGAAACGGAATTATTCTTCTATTTCTATTTTCGGCGCTGGGGATTTTGTTTTCCCATGGAATGCGCTGGGTTTTCAGAAGGTTTGATTTTTTTAGGTTTAAACTTAATCCTTTGATTCCTAGATTGCTATTGGTTGCTTTAGTTAGTAGTGTTCTGTTTCAGGGGACGTATGCATTACTTTCACTGGTTATCAGCCGACCCAAAGCTCCCGATTCTATCCTGGAGATTATTGTAGAGATTTTACTGATTATGTTTCTTTTTCTGATCTGGATTCTTTTTTATTTTTCCTATCATTATGTACGTAAATCAAGGCTGGAAGAAATTAAGAATTTACAATTGGCCGATTCTCAAAAGGAAATAGAACTACAAAATCTTCGGACACAGTTAAACCCTCATTTTTTATTCAATGCGCTTAATAGTATTCGGGCATTGATAGATCTGGAGCCGAAATTGGCAAAAGATTCGGTAACCAAACTGTCTAATATCCTTCGTACTTCGTTGTTGTTTGGAAGAAAGGAGCTGATAACACTCGAAGAGGAGTGTAATTTTGTCCGGGATTATCTCGACTTGGAAAAAGTTCGTTTTGAAGAGCGATTACAGGTAGAGTGGATGATAAATACGCAGTTATTAGGAGAAACCATTCCCCCTTTGATCTTACAGACACTTGTAGAAAATGCAATTAAACATGGGATTTCGAATCTGAAAGCAGGTGGGATTATTGAAATTAGTGCTGAAAATACAGGACGGGAGTTGGTTTTAACTGTAAGGAATTCCGGTACAATCCAAAATAAAGTGGATGTTGGAGTAGGGATACAAAATACAAAACGAAGATTAGCGTTAACCTATGGTGATAAGGCTGACTTTACACTACGGGAAGCAGAAAATATGGTGGTAGCGGAGATCCGCTTAAAAAAGGAAACATGAAAGTAGTTATTGTAGATGATGAACGTTTAGCTCGTGCGGAATTAACGCAGTTACTGGGAGAGTATGACGATGTACAGATAATTGGAGAGGCTAAAAATGTGGATGAAGCAACAGATTTATTGAAAGAAAAGGATGCAGATGTTGTCTTTCTGGATATACAGATGCCTGAAAAGAATGGCTTTGAATTATTGGAACAGTTACCGGCCTGTCCGGATGTCGTTTTTGTGACCGCCTATGATGAATATGCTATCAAGGCATTTGAAGTAAACGCATTGGATTATTTACTAAAACCGGTTGATCCGAAGCGTCTTTCTGAAACACTGGATAAATTACGACCACGTATTTCGCCTGAAAAAGAAGAAAATTCAGACGAAAAACCCGGTAAACTGAGTATTTCGGATCGTATTTTTATAAAAGATGGTGAAAAGTGCTGGTTTGTGGAATTGGATAAAGTGCGTATGTTTGAGTCCGAGGGGAATTATGTAAAGGTACATTTTGACAATTTCCGCCCGTTGATTCTACGTTCGTTAAATAATCTGGAAGACCGACTGGACAGTAAGCACTTCTTCAGGGCAAATCGCAAGTATATTATTAACCTTAAGTGGGTTTCCCGTATTGAAAGTTGGTTTAACGGAGGACTTCAGGTGGAATTACGGGAAGGGGAAAAAGTCGAAATATCCCGTAGACAAGCGATTAAATTCAAGGACTTAATGAGTTTGTAGATATACAATATCCAGACTTTGTAAATAATCCTGATGGCCAAAAGTAATATGTTTTTCAACTGTAAATTACTCCCAGAACAATTCGGAAGTTTGTAATCCGTTTATAAAATCTTTGGCGGGAACTCTCTTTTTACCTTCCATCTGGAGTTCAAGAATTTCAAGGGCTCCTGTAGCACAGGCAATAAAAAGCCGTCCTTCTATAACCTGAACTTTTCCCGGTGTTTCTGATGTACCTGTTTCGGCAAGAACCGTTTTGAAGATTTTCAGTGTTTTATTTCCGTTTTCCGGCCAGGAAGTCCAGGCAGTAGGGTAGGGAGATAACCCACGAATGAAATTGTGTACTGCTTCAGCTGTCTGATTCCAGTTGATTTTACAATCTTGTTTGAAAATTTTAGGAGCATCTTTTAGTTCATCCTCCACATAGGCAGATTGCGGTGTGCCTTTGGCAGTATTTTCGAAAATTGACTGTACGGTTTCAAGCGTTACTTCAGCACCTAAATGCATCATGCGATCATGTACTTCTCCGGCAGTTTCATTTGGACCGATAGGCATACTTTTGCGTTGAATGATCTCTCCCGTATCAATTTCCTTTTCAATAAAGAAAGTTGTAACTCCTGTTTCCTGTTCACCGTTCATCACGGCACGATTAATAGGTGCTGCTCCTCTGTACTGTGGAAGAAGAGATCCGTGAAGATTTATCGTTCCCAAAGGAGGCATACCATATACGGCTTCGGGAAGCATTCTGAATGCGATAACGACGAATAGATCCGCGTTGTATTGAGCTAACTGCTCCAGAAATTCAGGATCTTTCAGTTTTACAGGTTGTAATACGGGGAGGTTGTATTGCAATGCACATTTTTTTACGGCAGATTCAGCTAGTTTCTGACCTCTTCCTGCCGGTTTGTCGGGTATAGTAACCACTGCGGCAATAGAGATATGATTTTTGACTAAATGTTCCAGAATTGTGGCTGCAAATTCTGGAGTTCCCATAAAAATTATGCGTTTTTCTTTCATGCTATGCGTCCGGTTTTTGTCCAGTTAAAAAAGCGAAGATACACCAAAGATACAATACCCAGGGTGGCAAAGTAGATATATTCAACATACCAGATGCCGACGATATCCCATTGCAAAATGTATATAAACAGGTAAGCGGAGGAGAGGTAAACTCCTGTTGAAATGGCTTCGATAGCGAGTGAAGCCATTGTATTTCCGGAACCTGCTACCGTATTAAAGTAGACAGAAGTCAATCCAAAAACGAAAATTGCAGGTGCAACCTGTTGTATGATGTACACACTATCTTCCAAAACAACTTCGTTGGGATTGATCATGGAAATCAGAAAATCAGGATATAGGATCGCTCCGTGGAAGAAAATAAGTAGCGTAACTGTAACCAGCAACTGTATCCTTCTTTGTACGAGTGGAATTTCACCTGTCCTGTCGGCTCCTATAAACTGACTAATATACGTCTTGGTTGTGGCGGCAAAACCAAAAATAGGGACAAAAGCGAGGAAATAGATAGATCGTATATTCTGACTGATTTCAAGGTTATGACCTCCCATTTGTTCGATCCAGGAAAAGAAAACAGTCCAGGTACCTAATGTAATACAGCCCTGTAACATAAGTGGCCACCCAATCGAGAAGAGTGTCTTAAGGGCGTGCAGGTCAAAATGAAAGTTTTTAAATAAATTATATTCCCGAATCCATTTTCTGAGTAGAAAATAAAACAACAGGAAAAGAAAAACAGTAACTTCTGCGAGTACAGAAGCCAGTGCAGCTCCTTCCAGTCCCATTTGAGGAAGTCCTAATTCCCCAAAGATAAGCCCGTAATCAAGTATAATGTTGACAGCACTCATCAGAATGGAACTGACAAATACAATTTGTGTTTTTCCCGTAGCCATAAGGAAAGACATCAAAGCAAGGGAACTGAGGCTGAAGAATAAGGCAAAGCTCCGGATTCCAAGAAATTCTCCCTGAGCTTCTGCAATAGCAGAACTGTAGGAATAATCCAGTAATAGTCCGGGCATTACCTGACTTAGAATGAGGTAAAAGATGAGTGCCAGTAATAACAGAGACAGTACCCCTGTTTGAAAAAAACGGGGAAGTACTGAAAGTTCATTTCTTCCAACGAAACGTGCTTTCGTAATTTGCATAGAGTCTCCGAAACCTGCTGCAATCATATAAAATGTTACATACAAAAGTCCTGCATTTCCGGCGGCATCAAAAGATACCGAATCCAGACGAGCCAGAAAAGCCATGTCCGTTATTAATACAATAGACTGGACAAAATTACCTACCATAAGTGGAAAGGCAACCTTTAATATCGATAGATACCCTGTTTTAAGCATACAGCTGTTTCTTATAAAACTTCAACTACAAGACCTTTCAGGTATTCTCCTTCCGGGTGAAATGCGCTGATAGGATGGTCTGCCGGTTGGTGCAATTGTTCCAGTATTCTGACATTTCTTCCGGACTCAATCGCTGCGGCAATAATTGTGTTGGTAAATAATTGTTTATCGACAACCTGTGAACAGGAGAAGGTAAACAAAATACCTCCTGATTTGATTTGGCGCATGGCGTGTGCATTCAATCGTTTATATCCCTGAATTGCTTTGTGTCTTGCATCGCGATGTTTAGCAAATGCAGGAGGGTCCAGCACCATGATATCATAATCTTCTTCCAGTTCTTTCATGTAATTCATAGCATCAGCTACAATGGACTTGTGTCGCTCTTCCAGCTTATTAAGACTGACGTTGTCTTCAGTAAGAGCAATGGCTTTCTTCGAGCTGTCAAGTGAATGAACCAATTCTGCTCCGGCAGCCAATGCGGTAATAGAGAAACCACCTGAGTAACAAAAAGTATTCAATACTTTTTTACCACGGGCATATTTGGCTAATAAGGCTCTGTTTTCGCGCTGATCTACAAAAAATCCGGTTTTCTGACCGTTGATCCAATCTATATGAAAAGCATGTCCATACTCATAAGCTGTATGAGGTGTTTGAGCTGTTCCGAACAAGTATTCATTCGTTGCATTCACTCTGGCAGGCAGAGTATCAGCACTTTTGGTATATACCGCTTGTAACCGGTCTCCGAAAACAGCCTGAAGAGCATCAGAAATTTGGTCTTGTACTTTGTACATACCGATACTGTGACATTGAATAACAGCAACACCATTAAACCAGTCAATGATCAAGCCGGGAAGATTATCTCCTTCTCCGTGTACCAAACGACAAATAGAGTTTTCGTTGTCAAATAGTCCGGCTTTTTCTCTCAATCTTACGGCAAGTTCAACACGTCTTTTCCAGAAATCAGAATCAATGTTCTCCTCCTCAAGGAAACTAAGTACACGAACTGTAATTGTACCATTTTGATAATGCCCTTTTGCCAGAAAACGACCTTTCTCGTTCAAAACTTCCACGATATCACCATCTTCATAAGCCGATGTGATCGTTTTTACTGCTCCTGAGAAAATCCAGGGATGGCGACGAAGGATACTGGCTTCCTTTTGTTTTCGAATAATTAGACTCATACGAGTGCAAAATTACGAATAAGGAATGATTTGTAGACCGAAAAAACAACGGACTATTCAACAGCTCTGTAGTCGAGCAGCGTAACGTGTCCTCTGCGTGTGATTTCGTTCCCGTTTCCGTCTTTAAGACGAAGAACATACATATAAACACCTTCCTTGGCTATGCTTCGATCACGCGTAAAGCCTTCCCACCCTTGTGCAGGGTCATTGGTACGAAAAATGGTTTGTCCCCAACGGTCAAAAACAGTGAACTCATAATTGGTGAAATCAAATAAATTGACCACCGGACGGAAGATCGGATTTTTACCCCCAACAGTAAAGGCATTGGGAATGTAAATCAATGGTTCTAGCACTTCACAGGAAGAATTAGAAGTACTTGTTTCGCTTATGTTTAGTGCATTGGTTCCTTCTACCGCTACTACGAAATAACAAAAACGACCATTCGAAGTAGAAAGATAATCTTCCACATTGTCCTCATAACTGCGGGAGTTGGGAGGTAGGGTAGCTATCGGAATCGGGTCTATAACATTGGTTAGTCCCATTACCCCACGATGTATCTGGTAACCGAGAATGGGTCCTTTCCAGTCTTTATATAAACTCCATTGCAGGTAAACTTTCATATTGTTGTCATCCGCAAATGTTTCCAGGAAAATCGTTTTACCGATGTTGGAAGCAAGGCTGGGACGACCACAACTGTCAATTGCCACAACCCGGTAGGTATAACTCTGTTTGGAAGGATTAACTTCTTCGTCAATGAACAGTTCTTCAGTTGCAGTTACAGTTCGTGTTTCAATGTCCTCAAATACTTCATCCTTTTCATCCCAACGTTGTAGAATAAGAGCTCCATCATTAATAGGAAGACTGGTTCTGTGTTTAATCAATACTCCATTTTCCTCAACCGTAGCGGTTGATAGATAGTGAACATCGGGATCATCCGGGCTTACGATATCAAGGCAGATACTATTTGAAAAAGCTGTTTTTCCTTCGTTCGATAAGGCTTCGATAACAAAACAATAACGTGTGTCTGTCTCTACATCTATGGAAATGGTACTTTCTGATGTTGTTTCCAATTGTGTCCACAGATTTCCTGAAGAATAGCCAAATATCCGATAGGTTTCAACCCCTTCGTCCCAACTTGCATATTCAGTCCAGCTAAGGTCGACCTGTTGGTCACAGATATCTAACTCACCACTGAGAAAATTGGTGCGGTGTACATTTGCTTTTGCCGAAGTCTGAAAAGTAGGGGGGATTTGTGGAGTATAACAACTGTCAAAAGCAGCTACAGAGAAAGAAAGGGGACCGTCTCCCGTAGGAAAGTCTCCGGTAGAATACGTCGTCGATCCGATTCCCCACAATGTGTCCAACTCGGTGTAAAAACCATTTTCATCCTGCGCATACACAATGTATCCATAGGTATCAGGAGCTTCGTTTTCGTTCCAGGTAATCTGAATTTGTCCGGAAAGTGTATCAATAGAAACCGAATAAATTTCAGGGATGTTTGGCCCGATCTGATCTTCAAAATTGTCTCCGTCTGTATTGGAAACAAAAGAACAGGTCTCAGTTGGTAAACTAACCCTGTAATTCAGGAATGCCGAGCATATATCTATTGTATCTGTATGACTGGTTAAGCCAAACCGGACAGAGTCTACAACTGTCCAGGTTCCGGTGGGATATTCCCGCTCAATGTAATAATAGTCATTCCAGTTGGGAGACTGTGGTGTAGAAGGTGTGTTCCATTGGATAACAGCCGTTCCGTTTCCGGGGTTGTTTAATACCATAAAAAGAGAAGAAATCGTATCGGAAGAAACTGCTGTAGCTCCGTTACATCCACTTTTTGTGATAACATAATAGTCTTTTGAGGCTGTATTTCCCCCGGCTCCTACATGAACAAATGTATTGGAAGTGATTGTATTTTGTGTTGCCAGTAAACCATCCTGAATACTATAAATTTCGTAGCTGTCAAATGCTCCCCCCTGATTTGTTGCTTCTTCCCATGTAATACGCATATCCCCATTGGGTTGTACCTGAATACATTCAATTTCGGAAGCAGGGAGTACACTACTGTTTTTTACGTTTACAGTCACAGTAGCATAACGAACAGCCGGAATTTGACAAAGGTCATCTTTAACTTTAAAAACAAATGAATAAGGGACGCTGTTTTGTGCATTTCCTGTTGCTCCGATCAGGTGATTACAGTCTGTCTGCCACGAAAAATCAACTTGTGCGGAGGGGGTACCACTTACCGGAATGGGAGTGTTAAGCGTAGCGCAGGGAGGATTAGGACAGCCTGCAGCAGCGTTGGTATAACCTGCACCGAATTGAGCACCTGAGGCAGTTATTTCAACCGATTGAGGGTTCCCGTCCTGAAGCAGATCGAAATCTTCCGCATAGATGGAAAAGTTAACAGGATCTCCTGCAAAAACATCAATTTCGTAAGAATTTCCAGCAAACGGAGCTGTTACCTGAGGGGGAGCATTTGGTGTGGCACAACTTTCTACAATAACCTGAATTTCACGCTGTATTTCGGAAATAAGAGTTCCGTTTCTGTAGGATTGTACAAGTACTTTTAAAGCGTAATTTCCAATTGTAAATGAAGTAAAACTCAATTCTCCGGTCTGGGCATCAAGCGCTGCAGGAATGTTTCCCGGGTTGATGGTAGCATCCGGAGTTGGATTATTATATGCAAATCCGGGTTCAAAAGCAACCGGAGCAGGATCAGAAGGAGGAGTATAAGCTGTGGTGATTAAATCCAAAGGAACGCCCCATGAAAAGACCATCGAATCCAGATCCGGGTCATACGAGTTTTGATTGTAAACAAAAGGAGTACCTGCGCAGGCAACTACAAACGGGTTTTCAAAGAACCGGGGAGATGAATCATTACAGGTTCCGTTCGCTCCGGTAGAAAACATTTTGGCAACAACTGTAATCCCAACATTTGTAGGATTCTGAATATTTGTGAGATTCTGGCTTCGTGAAAAACTCTCATACGTAAAAATCCAACCCGACGCTCCCGGATTGCCGGGGAGCATAATATTGGAACTTCTGTAGGTTATTTTCTCAAGCGCACCGCTTCCATTTCCGGCATTAGGTCCCGAACCACATGAAAAGGGTAGAGGACCACCTCCAACTTGTGTACAAGAGGGAGAAAGATCCTCCCGCTGGACAAAACTCACACCAATACTATTAACAGAAGGATGATTCCAGACATCAATCGTTTCTACACCTGTTGATACGTCAAAGCCATTACAATCCCTGTAAACGACAAGTTCAAAAATATAGGAGCCATTTCCCTGACAGGTCCATGTGATTTCTCCTCCCATAATGTGAGTTGACCGGGAAAGAAAAGGAATAAGCCCGGTTATCAAAATCAATACTATGTAGCTGTATAGTTTTGTCATCTGATGTAAAAACGTGAAATTGATAGTTTTCGTATGGATAACGTGTATTTTCAGTGTAAGTTGCTTACCCGACAGTTATGATTGAAAATGTTTCCCATTTCAGATACTTCTGAGCCAATTCCCGGATTTGTTCAGGAGAAATGGTTTGTATTGTTTTCATATACGTATCAAAATAGGTCGTATCCAATTCATACCAGTTCAGAAAAAGAAACTGATTCATCATAGCAAACGGTCCGTCTGTACTTTTTAGCATTTGCCCGATCATATAGTTTCTGACCAGTTCCAACTCTTCTTCGGTAACCAGCTCTGTTTGCAAGCGTTCAATTTCATGCCTGATCTGGAAAAGAGCATCTTCTTTTACTTCAACACCGACTTCCGTAGCAATGTAAAAATATCCCAGGGATTTCATCGAAACAACTCCGGAACCGATTCCATACGTATAGCCCTTGTCCTCGCGGATATTTGACATTAATCTACTGCCGAAATAGCCTCCTAACAACGTGTTTACTACGTCAAAGGCAATATAGTCGGGATGTTCGGGAGTGAAAAGCGGTTTTCCGATACGAATGGCAGTTTGGAGTGCTTTTTCTTTTTTCTCTTCGAAAAATCCTGTTTCAGGGTCGAGTTCAAATGCGGGGGGTGTCGGAATATTGATTTTCAAAGGTGACAGGTCGTTTATCAGCTTTTCTTTGAATGTGTCGTCAAGATTTCCAACAACATTGACATCCATCAGGCATTGTTTGAAGTAGCTTTCGTAAAAATCAATACAATCCTGACGACTGATCTCATCAAAATCCGGTATGTCTGCATTGCTGTCAAACGGAGTTCCCTGAAAAAGGCGATTTATGAAAAGCTTTCGGGCTTTCACCGCATTTTTCTCCATATTGACGATAAACTTCTGTTTTTCTATCGCCCGGTGCCTTTCAAATTCATCTTCAGGGAATGTAGCGTTGAAAAACGCATCTATAACAATGTCGAATATAGAAGCAATGTTCTTTTTTAACCCATAGATAGTTAGTGAACTGCGTTCCA
The DNA here is from genome assembly GCF_984588085.1 of Wandonia sp. NCBI lineage: Bacteria > Pseudomonadati > Bacteroidota > Flavobacteriia > Flavobacteriales > Crocinitomicaceae > Wandonia > Wandonia sp. The sequence continues at coordinate 12,407 of NZ_CFIGVI010000008.1, read as the reverse complement.
TTGCCATTTCACTTTGTACATAACCGCCAAAAAAGTCAATAGACTCCTGTATTTCCTGTTGTGTTTTTGTTGCAGTTCCGGACAGTAACAAATCGGCTGTAAATCCAGCTTGTAGAGATCTGTTCTGGTACATCTTTCCGGCAGCAAATTCAAGTGTGATTTTTACGGCATCTTCGGGAATATTCTCGATGAAATAAAAAGGTATTCCCGAATCACTAGTTCTGGTTGACGGAGTAGCTAACTGAATGTGTTCAGTAGAGTATATTTCAGGGGCTTTTGTTCTATCAGTCATATTTCAGGATTTCTTGGCAATAACTTTTAAACAGGAACAGTTTGTTTTGGTAAACAGAGCAGGTAGTAAAGACTGAATCTGCGTGGTGGTTACTTTCTCGTATTCCTGATGCTCTGTATTTACCGCATTTGCATCTCCGAGTAATTCCATAAAAGAAAGATTCATAGCACGCGGTAAAAGTCCCATATCAGAGAATGTTTTTCCGGTTTCCCATTTATTTCTGACTTTAGCCAGTGTGTTTTCAGATACACCCTTTATTTTAAGTTGTTCAAGGGTTTCCCACAAAACTGTATCCACTTCCTCAAAAGTGCTTGTATCTTTTAATTTACCGGAAATGATCAGTAAACCGTTATCAATTGAACCCGTAATATAGCACGAGATTTCTGTCGTTAGTTGTTTTTCCGACACAAGTGATTTGTACAGAACCGAAGACTTACCTCTTCCCAGTATGTCAGAAAGAAGATCAGTTGCATAATAAGCACTTTCATTTCTTGCTCCCATTTTAAAAGCATAGTAAAACGCATGGGCCGGAACAGTTCGTTCTATGGATAATTCGCGATATTCCGTTTGAACAGGTTCCACCGGCAAGTTCCTGAAAGGTTTGGTAACAGAACTGATATCTCCGTACCATTTATTCACCTTATCCTGTACATAGGCCGATTCAAAGTTCCCGGCAATCGTCAGAATAGCATTGGAAGGGGAGTAGAATCGCGAAAAGAAAGACCGTACATCTTCCATTGTGGCGTTTTCAATATGACTGATCTCTTTACCAATAGTAGCCCACCTGTATGGGTGAACTTTATAGGCAAGCGGACGAAGTTGTAACCAGACATCTCCATAAGGTTGATTCAGGTAACGTTGTTTGAACTCCTCAATAACCACGTTGCGTTGTACTTCCAGACTTTTGTCCGTAAAAGCAAGACTCACCATTCTGTCAGATTCCAACCAAAGAGCCGTTTCAAGATTTTCTTTGGGTAGAACATCATAATAATTGGTGATGTCGTTCGAGGTAAAAGCATTGCTTTGTCCGCCGGCGCGTTGTAAGGGAGCATCAAAATCCGGAATATTCACTGATCCTCCGAACATGAGATGTTCAAAAAGATGTGCAAATCCGGTTTGCTCAGGACTCTCATCCCGTGCTCCTACATCATATAGTGTATTAACAACAGCCATAGGGGAAGTTGCATCCCTGTGGAAAAGAACCGTCAGACCGTTGTCCAGTTTGAATTTTTCGAATTGAATCATAAATGTTACCAGTCGAATTTATCAGAAAGTAATTCTGTACGTGCTTGTTTGTATTCGCTGAGAAGTTCGCGCATGATCTTTTCAGCAGGTAAAATAGTATCGATTAAACCGGAAATTTGTCCGATTTCCAGTTCTCCTTCTTCCAGATCCCCTTCAAACATTCCTTTTTTAGCTCTTCCGCGTCCTAAAAGAGTTTTCATTTCGTCTGGAGAAGCACAGTTTTTATAAGCCTCTTCTACTTTTGAGAAGAAAGGGTTTTTTATCAGGCGTACCGGAGTAATTTCTTTTAACGTCAACATCGTATCTCCTTCTTTTGCCTGAACAACACTTTCTTTGAATGCCTGATGAGCGCTGGATTCTTCCGAAGCTACAAAACGGCTTCCGATCTGAACCGCATCTGCACCAAGAGCCATAGCGGCAAGCATTCCTCGTCCGGTTCCGATCCCTCCGGCAGCAATTAAAGGAATATCCAGCGCTTTTTTGACCATGGGGATAAGGCAAAGTGTTGTCGTTTCGTCACGCCCGTTATGTCCACCTGCTTCAAATCCCTCTGCCACCACAGCATCTACGCCTGCTTCTTGTGCTTTCAGGGCAAATTTTACGGATGATACAACATGAACTACTTTAATTCCATGTTCTTTCAGTTTTCCGGTCCATGTTTTCGGGTTTCCTGCAGAAGTGAAAACGACAGGAACTTTATACTTGATAATTGTTTCAATATGTTTATCAATATCCGGGTATAACATGGGAAGGTTAACGGCAAAAGGTTTGTTTGTAGCTGCTTTACACTTTTTTACATGATCTTCCAGTATTTCGGGGTACATCGAACCGGATCCGATGATTCCCAGACCACCTGCATTAGAAACTGCTGAAGCAAGTTCCCACCCTGAACACCAGATCATCCCTGCCTGAATAATGGGATAATCGATCGAAAAAAGTTCTGTTATTCGGTTTGCCATTCTGAAGAATTTTCTGTTTGCGCAAAAATAACAATTAAACCGGATTAGCGGAAAGAAGAGCTAAATGCTAAATTTCCTGTGTTTTAGGAATTTTGCCACACAAATGGTTATATTTGTAGGAGATAGAAATATGCTCAGTTTGAAGTCGCTGAAAAACATTTATGAATTATACAAAACCATGGAACGGGAAAACATTATGTTGTCGTTCAAGGGAATAGTGACTTCGGAATTACTGACTTCTGTTTTACAGATTATGGAATCGAAAATGGAGCATATTGAACAATCTCCCAAGGTTCGTAAAAAAGTGTTTAATGTGTTGGTAGAATGTTTGCAGAACCTGTACCATCATATTGATCCTGATGATTTGAAAACTGGTGATTTTCATGAGTCGGATGCCGCACTTTTTATGATAGCGCGCAATGTGGACAGTTATGAGATAAAAACGGGGAATTATATTCCGGTTCATCAGGTGTCAGGATTACGGACTAAATTGGAACTGATTAATTCAATGTCCCGGGATCAACTGAAAGAATATTATAAGGAAGTACTTACCGGGGGAGAGGTTTCAGAAAAAGGAACGGCAGGATTGGGAATGATTGATATTGCCCGGAAATCTGGAAACAAACTGGATTACGAGTTTTTACCGATTGATTCGGATGATAGTTTCTTTTGTTTAAATGTAAAAATTGCTTAACGAAATAAATGATGAATAACATGGAAAACCTGGTAATTGATGGAACAGCAAAGACACCGACTGTAAATTTCGATAAAGGTAACGGGGTGCTGGTTCTGCAAGGCAGATCAATTCCTGAAAATTCAATAGATTTCTTTAAACCGTTAAATGAGTGGGTAGACACCTATAGTGTGGCTCCGCAACCGATTACAACAGTCGATGTCCGGCTTGAATATTTTAATACTTCCTCCTCAAAATGTATTCTCGATTTCTTTAAAAAACTGGAAGCATTGAACGGAAAAGGTACAGATGTAAAAGTAAACTGGTACTTTGAGGAAGATGATGAGGATATGGAAGAGGCGGGAGAAGACTACCAGGCTATTATATCTCTGCCGTTCCAAATGATTGAAGTAGAGGAGATTTAATATGAGTTCTCCTCTAAAAGTTGGAATAACCGGAGGAATAGGCGCCGGAAAAACATTTGTATGCAGGGTACTCGAAAAAATGGGGTATCCTGTTTTTTATTCGGATAAGGAGGCGAAAGAATTAATGAATGTACATCCCGGTATTATTCAGGAAATAACGACACTTATTGGAGAGCAGGCGTACGCAGATGGTGAATTAAATCGTCCTTTTTTGGCGGAAAAAGCATTTGAGAATAAAGATTTACTCTCCCGTATTAATGCAATTGTACATCCTCGTGTACGAGAAGCTTTTGCTAATTTTGTGGAACAGAACGCCGGGTTGAAAGGAATTGTTTTTAATGAAGCAGCTATTCTTTTTGAAACAGGAGCTTATAAGACGTTTGATGCAACCGTCTTGATAACAGCTCCGGAATCTGTTCGCCTTAATCGTGTTGTTGAGCGTGACACAATTCCTGAAGGACAGGTTCGTTCCCGTATGAATAATCAATGGAAGGATGAGGAAAAAGCCAAATTGGCCGATTTTGTGATTCACAATGACGGTACAACTATGTTATTACCGCAGATAGAAAATATGCTTATAAAACTCACAGAAATAGGTAAACGAACTTAAAAGTCAACGTCCAGATTGAACATACGCTGTAACATGTTCAGGTTAGGATTCTTTTCAGCCAATGCTTTAAATTTATCAATCCCACTATACAGACTATTGGCTGTTTTTTGTTCTTCAACGACTTTGAAGTCCAGTTTTATCGACCAGTTATTTAATTCCTTCCGAACAAACTGAATCAACTCACCTTTTTCATTTTCCAGAGTGCTGAGTTGTATGGTATTGTCCAGTTCAAATAAAATATGATTATCACCGATAATCCTGGGATCACGCTTTATAAGTGTAGAATGAAGGCTTGGACGTCCTTCATTTTGAATTTTATAGGCGAAACGTTTCCAGGCCATTTTCAATTCATCTATCCCGAAAGGTTCACTGGGGCGATTGGAAAAATCCTGGGTTTCTTCGTTTTGTTGGCTGTTTTCCTGTTGGTTAAAAGACTGTTTGAGTGAAAAATTGGTGGTATTTAGCTTTCCTGTTGGTGCAGCAAGTATTTTTTTCTCCTTCTTTTTGAACATCGTTTCAATACTCACCGTATTTTCAACCGGCTTAACAGGAGTTTTTCGTACTTTTTCTCTGATTTTCTGACCCGTAAAGGGAATAATGTCTACCCGGTCAGTCAGGCCTTTTTTTTTTCCAGTTCCTCCTTCAGGGAGCAAAGTTGCATAAGTGCCAATTCTACCAGTAACCGTTGATTCTTTGAGGATTTGTAATCAACATCCGCTTTGTTCAAAACGTGTAACGAACGGAGTATCGAATGTGTGTCTGTTTCTTTCGACTGCTCAATGTATTTTTGCTGAATCGTTTCTCCAACTTCCAGTAATTCTTTTGTCTGGGGATCTTTACAAACCAACAGGTTTCTGTAGTGCTCAGCCAATCCTACGATAAACTGATGTCCGTCAAACCCTTTATCCATGATTTCATTGAAGAGAAGAAGTGCCCCCGGTATATTAGCTTCATTAGCAAATCCAGTTGCTTTGAAGTAATAATCGTAGTCCAGAATATTCAGGTTGTCTAAAACAGCCTGATAGGTAAGGTTATTACCGGAAAAAGAAACAATCTGATCAAAAATAGACAAAGAATCCCGTAATGCTCCGTCAGCTTTTTGAGCAATAAGGTGCAACGCGTCAGGGTCTGCTGTTATATTTTCATTGACAGCTATTTTCGATAAATGATTGGCTATGTCTTTAACTTTGATCCGGTTAAAATCAAAAATTTGACACCGCGAAAGAATCGTGGGAATAATCTTGTGTTTCTCCGTTGTTGCCAGAATAAAAATAGCGTGCTTCGGAGGCTCTTCAAGCGTTTTCAGAAATGCATTGAATGCAGCTGTAGAGAGCATGTGAACCTCGTCAATGATATAGACCTTATGCGAACCTAACTGGGGAGCAATACGCACCTGATCAATAAGGCTGCGGATGTCGTCTACCGAGTTGTTGGAAGCCGCATCCAGTTCGTAAACATTTAATGAACTTCCCTCATTAAAGGATTTACACGACTCACACTGGTTACACGCTTCAATATTTTCTGTTCGGTTGAAACAGTTCAATGTTTTTGCGAGAATACGGGCAGTACTCGTTTTCCCGACCCCTCTTGAACCACAAAATAAGAAAGCCTGTGCAAGGTGATTGTTTCGGATAGCGTTTTTCAGTGTAGAGGTAATAGCATGCTGACCAACGACAGTATCGAAGGTTTGCGGTCTGTATTTCCTTGCTGAAACAACAAAATTATCCATGCTTCAAAGTTAATTATTTTTATGGCTTGCTCCTTCGAAATAGAACAAAGTTTTTAACAACCGGATTTTCTCTTTTTTCAGGGTTTCTCTTCCTGTGCACAATCAAAAATTTTGTCCAGTTGGATTCGTTCAATGCGATTTCCGGTACTAAAGAAAGAGGAAATCATGGCTTTGGCTATATCATCCCCGGTAGCCGGTTTATATTTCTTAAATAACCCGATAGTGTTAAAGAAACGGAGCATTTTGACAGAAATTTTTTCCATAAGACGTTTGTCTTTTCGGACTCCTGTAATAGGACCGGGTTGTAGAATTCTGATCTTCGAAAAAGGAAGTTGTTGAATAGCATCTTCCAGTTCTCCTTTAATTCGCGAGTAGAAAATAGAAGAGGAGGAAGATGCACCGAAAGAAGAGACAAGTACGTAATTTTTTACTTCGTTTTCGGCAGCTGTACGAGCTGTTTCATATTGATAGGTATAGTCAACTTTGTATTGGTTTTCGTTGCTTCCTGCTTGTTTTCTCGTTGTTCCCATGGCCGAAAAGAGAACATCGCCCTGAACCAGTCCTTTCCAGGTATCGGGAGTTGTAAAATCGACCTGGTGTGCCGTTAACTTCGGATGCGAAAAATCCGGTTTTTTTCTTGAAAAAGTGATCACTTCAGTAAAGCGATTGTCTTCCAGTAATTGTTTCACTAAAGCTTGTCCGCTTACTCCTGTAGCACCAATTACCAATGCTGTTAACTTACTCATTTTGTTTTGGGAAGATTTCGCACGTAGATAAGCTTATTTCGTCCTTTCTGACTATCCCGGGTTTCTATTTCAAAACGTCCGATTGAATCAATAAGGGGCGTCAATTTTTCGAATCCATAGTTTCTGGAGTCAAAATTAGGCTGCTTTTTCAGTAAAAGTGTACCTACATCTCCCAGAAAAGCCCATCCTTCTTCATCTGCTGCATCAGAAATGGTAGCCGTGATTAACTTGATGACTTTAGGAGTAATTTTATCGACAGATTTCTGTACAGACTTCTCTGAAGTTCTTCTGTTTCCATTTTCAGGGGTGTCTGTTTCCTGAAGGATTTCGAGATAAATGAATTTATCACAGGCAGCAATGAACGGATTGGGTGTTTTCTTTTCCCCCATTCCATATACTTTCATTCCTGCTTCCCGCAGCCGCGTAGCCAATCGGGTAAAATCCGAATCGCTGGAAACCAGGCAAAAACCCTGTGTCTTGTTGGAATACAGAATATCCATTGCATCAATAATCATAGCAGAGTCGGTCGCATTCTTTCCGGAAGTGTATGAATACTGCTGAATAGGGGTAATGGCTGCTTCAAGAAGTACATTTTTCCACTTACTCAGTTGGGGTTTTGTCCAGTCTCCGTATATACGTTTGATGGTTGGATTACCATATTTGGCAATTTCCAGCATCATGTTTTCAATATATTTAGAAGGTATATTGTCACCGTCAATCAGGACGGCTAAATTGAGATCTTTTTCCATGTTTGCTAATTTACACTTTTTTGAGCAAAGAGTGTCTAAGGAAATCCAAATCACAGAACAAAGAGTGATTGACCCAAAATATAGTTCTTATCACTGAGTTTCTTGAAAAGATATTCAGTAGCCGAATCAGGGAGAAAAGCAAGCAAAAGAATAGTACCGGAATGATTGACAGGCAGATTCAATAATTCTGTTTCCGTTGCAATGGTTTTAACCTGAAGAGTATAAGTTGTAAGAATCGATTGTGCGAGTTTCACTTTAGAGCCACGCCCTGCAATAAGGATACAGCTATCGGTAAAGTGTGCTGCAAAATGCTGTAGTTTTAACTGAAAAAAAGATTTTTGTTCATAGATTAACGAGTTACGAGAAGTTCTTTCACTGTGTTCCCGCCACAGATGGGTTGTTTTGTTTGTAGAGATTATGGGGATTCCTGCCCGAAACCATCTTAATACCAAATCATAATCTTCCGGATAGGTTAATTTTTCAAATCCTCCGATACGGTCTATACAATCTCTGTGGCAGAGCCAGTTTGGAGAAGCGATAACACATTCGCGAAAAACCCAGTCCCAGTGTGTATGCGTACTACACAAATGATTCAACCAATCTTCATACTTCTGATAGCCTTCAGATAAACCACCTTCCGAAAAATAGCGGACTTTTCCTGTTGCAATAGATGCTGGATGGTTCTCCAATAAGTGATAGAGTGTTTCGAGTTTGTCTTCCGGCATAAGATCATCTGCGTCCATTCGCGTGATGAGTTGCCCGGTAGCTCTTGAATAGGCAAGTGTAAGCGCAGGAATAATACCTTCAACAGTATTAGAGAGAACAGTTATCCGACTATCCTGTCGGGCCAGTTGTTGTAAAATATTCAGTGTTTCATCTGTGGAATGGTCGTCTACGGCAATCAGTTCCCAGTTTTGAAACGTTTGCTTTTGTATCGAAGAGATACAGGCCGAAATATAATCTTCTTCATTTCGGGCAGTGAGCACTATGGATATTTTTTCAGGCATAAAAAAACCGTCCCTTTCGAGACGGTTTCAAAGTTACAAACTCTTTTATCTTATTTGATGATTTTCATCTCTTCAATTAAGTTGGTTGCACCGGCATATTTATCAACGATGAACAATACAAAACGAATATCACAAACAATAGTTCGCTGGATATTTGGCTCAAAGTAGATGTCTCCACTCATAGCTTCCCAGTTTCCGTCAAAAGCGGTACCAATCAGGTTCCCTTCTGCATCAATTACAGGGCTTCCGGAGTTACCACCTGTAATATCATTATTCGTCAGGAAGTTTACGATCAATTTTCCGTCTTTATCAGCATATTGTCCGTAATCTTTGTTTTTCCATAAAGTACGAAGACGCTCAGGAACGGTAAATTCATAATTTCCAGGAATTTCTTTTTCAAATATTCCGTCAATAGTTGTTACATAATCATACGAAACAGCATCTTTAGGTTCGTAAGGAAGTACCTGTCCGTAGGTCAAACGCATTGTGGAGTTTGCGTTCGGATAGAATTTTTTGTCCGGTTGCATTTCACGAAGTCCTTTTACAAAAAGACGGTAGGCTTTGTCTTGTTTCTCGCGGGCTACCATTAGCTCTTCACGACTGTTTACTTCACGAATGGATGTAAGAACAGAAGAAACCAACTGATAAAGAGGTTCTTTATCTAATGCCTTTTTAGTAGGGTTTTCAAGGAACGTGTCAAATTTATCTTTGTTGAAGAACATAGATGTTTTTCTGACCTTAGCGACAAATTTAGAGAAGTCTCCCTTTCCTTTTTTACCTACTGATAGAATATATGCTGCTTGCTGGTCTTCAGGAAGTTCTTTGTAATAACGGCTGTACATTTCAGCAATGATTTCAGCTTCAATATCAGCATTGAATTTTTCAAAGAAAGCTTCACCGCGCTCTTTCATGTTGGCAACATTGGCTTTAATCATATCAGCATCTCCTTCTTCAAGAGCGTTTCCAAGTCCAAGCATACGGTACGCAAACAGGTTGACATCAACAGAGAAAATTGCTTCATTGATAAATACAGAGAAAGCATTGTATTTGTCTAAAACTTTGTAAGATTCTTCCATGTCAGAAAGAACAGTTGCATACTCAGCTTTTCCTTTTGCAAATGCCGCAAATTTTGCTTCTAATGCTTCTTTCTTCCCCTGAACATTATTGTTTTTCAACTGCTCAGTTTGTCCGATGAAATATTTCCAGTAGTTCGCTACCTGAGCGTATTTTGAAGCATATTTCAGGTGAACAGCCTCGCTTTGATCCATGTATTTTTTCATGATCTCAAGCTTCTTGGCGCGAAGTTCAACACGTTTTGGCTGATCCAGCGTAATGGCTTGCTTTACACCAAAAGAAGATAGGAAACGGTCAGTAGATCCAGGGAATCCCATAACCATAGCGAAATCTCCTTCATTAACTCCTTTCAGAGAAACAGGAAGGAAGTGTTTCGGTGTCAGAGGATTGTTTTCTCCTGAAAACTCAGCAGGCTTGTTTGCTCCGTCCGCATAAACACGGAACATAGAGAAATCACCTGTATGACGTGGCCATACCCAGTTGTCTGTATCATAACCATATTTTCCGATATCCGAAGGAGGAGCTCCAACCAAACGAACGTCTTTGTAGGTTTCTTTTACAAAAAGGTAGAATTCGTTTCCTTCGTAAAAATCACGCACGAATGCTTCATAATTTGTTCCCTCAATTGCTTCGTCAGTAAGAATCTTAGAGATTTCTCGAATTTTCATAGCCCGTTCCTGAACAGACATGTTTTCGTTCAGTTCTTTTGTGATGGCCTCGGTAACATCCTCCATACGGATGATAAATGTTGCTGTAAGTCCCGGAATCGGAATCTCCTGATCCAGTGACTTTGCCCAAAAACCATTTTTCAGGTAGTTACTTTCCTCCGAAGAAGCTCCGGCGATAGCATCATATCCACAGTGGTGGTTGGTTAGCAATAGCCCTTTGTCAGAGATTACTTCTGCTGTACAGAATCCTCCAAAGGATACAATAGCGTCTTTCAACGAAGCGTTATTTATGTCATAAATTTGCTCCGGAGTCAATTTAAGACCGTGTTTTTTCATGTCCTCATAATTCCTGTTTAACAGGAAAGGAAGCCACATACCTTCATCAGCTTTCAGGAAGGTCGTGAAAGTGATGGTAAGTAATAAAAAGAAAGCTTTTAAATTCTTCATTTGGTTTTTATTTATTTACTACTAATCAGTTTAACAAATTCTTTTCAATTTGTTAAAACACAATTGGCAAAAATAAAGGGTTTTCCCGTATTTCGGGAGAAAAGACGAGGTAATTTATTCACGAATGACCGGAGTTGTCAACAGAGAACCGTTTGAGAGTTTGTGTAAAATTGTGTATTGTTGACTCATTTCTTCTTTGTTAAAAGCTTCCGGTTCAAATAAAATGATCGGTTGGTAACCGTCTGTTATCAGGTTGTATATTACCGGTTCGTTCGGAATAAAATCAAAGGAGGGAACTCCTGTGAAAAAGGTATAGGAAGGGTGGAGGTGTTTGGGGGTATTGAAGAAAATGGACGATTTTTCAGAAAATGCTAATTGTTCGATTTCCATAATCTGATCATAGTGTTGCTTATTTTGGTTGAAATAGTACTGATGTTCTCCGGATGTTTTCGGAAAATGTATGTTTCTGAATTCCTGAAGTCTAAGGTTGTGAAAGGAGACGAAAAGAAGAACAAGCCCCAAAATTATTCGGGTAATGACAGGAGAGAAGCGTTGTTGGATCGATTTTCCGATTTCTGAGATGAAAAACGCCAGTAGGTAGTACAGTAGAAAGAAGACCATAAAAGTAAACAGCGGCATTTTCGTTTGGGCGATTGAAAAGAAAAGAAATACAGCCAGTATCGGTATAGAAACAAATATTCGTCGGGAATTGTCTTTTTCTTTAATTAGAAAGAAAAGGAGTAAACCAAGCCATACTATGAATACAGCGGGAAATTGAATTTTCAGATATTGGTGCCGTAAATTTTTGAGATAATACCAGGAGTCACCACCATGTCCTTCCACAACAGAGGAGAAGTGAAGTTGATTCAATTGTATTTCGTGTACATACTCGGCCGGAAACTGATAATAACAGTACAATTGCCAGGGTAATACGATAAGTAAGGTAATGATGAATGCTGTAATAATGTGCTTAACGCGTTGTGCGGTAATTCCTTTTTGTACAATAAGAAGAAACCAGGGGAGGAATACGATTAGTCCGGTTAACCATTTGGTCAGTACGGCCATTCCGGCAATTATTCCGATGCAATACATCATCTTTTTTTTGTCGTTAAACCAGTATTCGGAAAGCAACCAAAAAGAAATAAGTACCAAACTGACAAATATGGCGTCATTATGATCTGTTGTTTCCTGCCCGGTTGAAAGATTATTGGCGATAAACGAGGTAGACAGAAGTACAGCAAGTACAAGACCAGTAAAATTACCGGATAAGTTTTTACCAAGTCTATACCCACCGAATATAGCAAACGAACTCAATAGGATAGAGGGAATTCGAACAGCAAAGGCAGTAGAACCGAATAGTTTGATGGAAAGTGCCATCAACCAAAGGAAAAAGGGCTGTTTATGTAGCCAAATATGGGCGTAATTCCAGTTGGTAGTATTTGTTATACTGTCAATGGAGGGGAATAACATCGGTGTAAAGGGATGCTCAGACATGTTTTTTGCTACCAGAGCATGAAACTGTTCGTCCCATATGTGAAGAAAGCTCTCGTTGGATGCTATGAAAAACCTTAGCAGTAAACTAAGCAAACAAAGTAAGAAGACTAAATAACTACTTTTCATGTTTCTTTAATCACGTACTTACAATGTTGCAGGGATTGTAAATTAACGTATTATACGTATCAAATATATCATTTATATTCCTGTAGGACTTTTTTTGCTCCCCAATTTTACGGTAATTTATTATCGCTAATGTGGCAGATGTTTTCTTCTTCTGTTCATTTTA